>JAKALV010000325.1 GCA_021824055.1 Acidobacteriota bacterium | reverse complement strand
ACCCCGGAGAACTCACCAACATTTTCAAGGAACGGCAATCGGTGGCCGACGCGATGCTGCGCCGACTGCGCGAACGCAAGGCCGAGATGGCGCGGGCTGCGCCGGCCGCGCCCAAGCACGACGACGTGGATCCCGAAACGCGCGCCGGTCTGGCGGCGCTCGGCTACGTCGGTTCCTTCGTTGCCACCACTGAGGGCCCGACCAGCAACCGCGCCGATCCGAAGGACAAGATCGGTCTGTTCAACCTGATGACGAACGCGAGAGACATTTCGAAGGGCAAGGCTCCAGGCACCGCGGCGATCGCCATGCTCCGGCGCGTCGTGGCCGAAGACCCGAACGTGATCGACGGCTGGTTCATGCTGGGCAACGAGTACTTCAAGGCGGGCCGGTTTCCCGAAGCCATCGAACAATTCAAGCGAGCGCTCGTGCTCAAGCCTGACTACGACCTCGCCATCATCAATCTGGCCAACGCGTACCGCCGCATGGGCAACGACGATGCGGCGCTGGCGGGGTACGAGCACTACATCACTGTCGATCCGAAGAACGCCTACGTGCGATACCAGATCGGCGAGATCTGTCTTGATCGCGGCGATCGGGCCCGTGCCGAGACGGAGTTTGCTGCGGCGCTTGCCATCGATCCCAAACTGGCAGCTGCACGCGTTGCCACCGGTGTGCTGGCGTTTGAGCGCGGCCAGATCGCACAGGCCGAACAGCATCTGACCGAAGCGCTCGCGATCAAACCGGATGTTCGGCTCGCGCACTACAACCTCGCGCTGATCGCGGAGACGCGCGGCGACCTGCCGGCCGCGGAAGCCGAGTACAACGCCGAGCTCGCGCGGCATCCCACCACCTACAAAGCCGCGTTCAACCTCGGGCGGCTCTACGAGCGCCAGGGCCGCCTGGCACAGGCCATCGCGGCGTACCGGAAAGCCGTGGAGGCCAACGCATCGTTCGCCGAGGGATTCTTCTATCTTGCCAAGGCGTCCCTCGACGAAGGCAGCGCGTTGGACGATGCGGAGAAATTCGCGCGAAAGGGGCTGTCGATCGAACCCGAAGGCCCAACCTCGCCGCTGGGACACTTCGTCATTGGGAGCGTCCTGATGCGCCGTGGGGAGGCTGCGGGCGCGGACCGGGAACTCGCTCTTGGGCTGGCGCTCGAGGCGCGATTGGCACGGAGGAAGCGGTAAGGATGTGGAATCATCGTCCTGTGCCCGCCCGTTCCAGCGGTTGTGACGAAGGGGCCACGACCCGTCCGCCGCCGGTGCGTACGGGTCGCCGGGCCATCGAAGTCGCCGCGCTGGCCGCCGGCTCCGGCGTGGTCATGGTGGCTGTGGAGTCCGTGAAGCAGTGGTTGCATCCGGCCATCACGATCTGGCAGTCGCACGCGGTCACGATCACGCTCTCGTCGATGGTGGCGGCGTACGTCGGATACGTCGTCCTGCGGCGAGGCGACCGGCTGCGCCAGCGTCTGGTCGATGAGGCCGAGGCGCGGCAGCGGGCAGCGGAGGAGGCCGCCCGCGCCAGCTCCCTCCTGCTGGCGACACTGGAATCGAACCGCGACGGCGTGCTGGTGGTCAGTCTCGACGGCACCGTGCTGACCTTCAATCACCAGTTCCTCGACATGTGGCAGCTGCCCGAATCCGTCGTGCTGGGGCCGACCCGCGACCTGTTGCGACGCGCCGAAGCGCAGCTGATCCAGCCCGACGCGCTCGGCTCCAGCGTGAGGCGGTTTCAAACCGACACGGAGGCCGAGAGCACCGAGGTGCTCGCATTCAAGGACGGTCGAACCGTGGAGCTGTTCACGGCGCCGCAGCGGCTCAATGGCGTTGTGGTGGGGCGCGTCTGGCGGAGCCGCGACATCACCGCGCACCGGCAGGCGCAGCAGTACATCCACATGCTCGCGCAGACGATCCGCTCGGTCGGCGAATGCGTGTCCGTCACCGACATGGACGATCGGGTGCTCTTCGTCAATCAGGCGTTTCTCGACACGTACGGGTTCGAGGAGTCCGACCTGGTCGGCAATCTCATCGCGCTCGTCCGGTCACCCAGAACGGATGCCGACGTGGCCCGCCAGATCCTGCCCGCGACGCTACGGGGAGGCTGGAGTGGCGAACTCTGGAACCGAAGAAAAGACGGTACCGACTTTCAGGTGTACCTCTCCACGTCCATCGTGCGCGACGAAGCCGGCGCGGCGGTCGCGCTGGTGGGCGTGGCGCGGGACATCACGGAGCAGAAGCGCACGGAGGAGGCGCTGCGGCGCGGCCGCGAGTCCGAGCGCATCGTCACGCTGGCCTCGGGCATCGCGCACCAGTTCAACAACCTGATGCAAAACGTGCTCGGCAACACGGCGCTGGCGCTCGAGGAGCTGCCGCCCGAGAGCGCGGCGCGCGGTTCGCTGCAGCTGGTGCTGCACGCCAGCGAGCGGGCGGCCAATCTGACGGGCCAGCTGCTCGCGTTTGCCGGACGCGGCGTCTTCATGCGGGTCGAGACGGTCGATGTGAATCAGGAGATCCGCGAGCGCGCGGCATTTCTCGCCGCCTTGATGCCGCCGGCGTCGACCCTGGATTTCGACCTGTCGGAGGGCCCGGCGACGGTCCAGGCCGATCGCGAGCAGATCCGCCAGGTGCTGACCAGTCTCGTGACCAACGCCGCGGAAGCCATGGCGAATCGGCCCGGGCGCGCGAGCGTAGGCACGCGCATCGAGGACGTCACCGCGTCGGACGCAAGGCCGTGGGTCGCCGGCGGGCGCGCCGCGCCGGGACGGTATGTCTGCCTGTCGGTGAGCGACCAGGGCGTCGGCATGGATGCGGAAACGATCAGCCACATCTTTGATCCCTTCTTCTCCACGAAGTTCCTGGGGCGCGGCATGGGACTGCCCGCGGTGCTGGGCATCGCGCGCACCGCGGGGGGCGCCGTGGCGGTCGACAGCACGCCGGGGCGGGGCACGTCGGTGACCGTCGCGTTTCCCGTCCATTCGCCCGACTGACCCGCTCGGGATCTTTTTTCCGGATCGCGAGCGCAATTCCGCGTGAGGACGCGGTGCGGCTTCCCTCGATGCTTGGCATGGGGTTTGCTCTCTTCGTGGCCAGACCGACTCAACACGAGGAGCACCCTCTATGGAACTCACTGGATCGTGCGCGACCGAAGGAGTGGTTGGTTCAGGCGTGATCGCGGAATACGGGCGTGACGAGCGGATCTTCAATCAAGGCGATCCGGCCGAGACCGTCCTGTTGATCATGGACGGGCGCGTGCGATTGTCCATGGGGACCAGCGACGGCCGCGAGGCCATCGTCGGCACGCTGGGCGCGGGCGCGTTCCTCGGGGAGGAAGCCCTGGCCGGCTGCACGGCCATGCTCGAGACGGCGACGGCGATGACGGACTGTCGCGTGCTCGCGTTCGCGAAGGACGCGCTGAATCGCCGGCTTCGCGCGGACGGCGAGATTCAGGAGAAGCTCTCCGCGCATCTGCTGTCCCGCCGCATGCATCTGGAGGCCGATCTGGCCGACCAGCTGATCAACCCCAGTGAACTGCGGCTAGCGCGACGGCTGTGCCTGCTGGCGCGCGAGTTGAGCGCGGATGAAACGGACCAGCGCGTACCCGCGGCCGTGTCGCAGAGCCTGCTGGCCGGCATGGTCGGCACCACGCGGTCACGCGTCAACATG
>JAKALV010000324.1 GCA_021824055.1 Acidobacteriota bacterium | reverse complement strand
TGGGCCGGCATCGGCGCGTACCGGCTCACGCCGGCGCGCACGAACGAGAACTTGCAGGTGGCGCGCCGCGCGGGCGTGGCCGGCGTGCTGGTGTACTCGTACGACAGCCTCACGTCGAGCGAGGCCACGCCCAACTACTTTGCGCTGATCCGCCCGGCGCTCCTCGGCGAAGCTCAACTCCCCAACGGACGCTGAACGATGCGGTCGTCTGGGGCCACCGCGATGCCGTTCGATGCCGTGGCGGCCCTGCTCGACGAGGCCGTCGCGCGCCATCTCACGCCGGCGGCCGTCATCGAGGTTGGGTCCACGCGGGACGTGCGCTGGCACTTCGAGACCGGCCGGCTCACCTACGCGGCCGATGCGCCGGCCTGTACGCGCGACACCATCTTCGATCTGGCCTCGCTGACCAAAGTCATCGCCACCACCTCGCTCGCGATGCGCGCGGTCGAGCAGGACGCGCGCTGGCTGGACACGTCCATCGCCGCGCTCGAACCGCGATGGCGCGGCGCCGATCGCGAGGCGGTCACCGTACGGCAACTGCTCGACCACTCGTCCGGTTTGCCACCGCACGTAGGCGTGTTCGAGACGGCGCACGGGCGCGCGCAGTTTCTCGATGCGATCGTGACGATGCCGCTCGCGTTCAGGCCGGGAACAGAATCGCAATATTCTGATTTGGGATTCATCCTGCTGGGGCTGCTGCTCGAAGCGCGGCTGGGCGCGCCGCTCGACGCGCTGTTCGCCGGCGTCGCCGGGCATCTCGACGGCCCGATCGAGTTCAACCCCGCCGCGGCACGCATGCCCGCCATCGCGCCGACGGAACGCGATCCGTGGCGCGGGCGGCTGCTGCAGGGGGAAGTGCACGACGAAAACGCGGCGGCGCTCGGCGGCGTGGCGGGCCACGCGGGGCTGTTCGGCACGGCGCGCAGCGTCGGCAGTTTCGCGCAGGCCGTGCTGCAGACGTTCCAAGCGGACACCTGGCTGGCGCGACGAGATACGATGCAACTGTTCGCGACGCGCTCGGCGGTGCCGGGCAGTTCACGCGCGCTCGGCTGGGACACGATGCTGCCGGCCTCGTCGTGCGGCACGCGCATGTCCGCGCGCGCCATCGGCCACACGGGCTTCACGGGCACATCGCTGTGGATCGATCCGGAGAATGCCGTGTACGTGGCGCTCTTGACCAACCGCGTGCATCCGTCGCGCGACGGCGAGGGAATTCAGCAACTGCGCCGCGACGTGCACGACGCGGTCATGGCCGCGATAGCCCGGTGAATCTGGTTACCTGTTAGCTGGTTAGCTGGTTATTGGAATTGGCTATTTATCAGCTCGCTATCGGAGTTCGCTATTTCAACGGCCCGATCCAATATCGAAATATCCAGATCGCCAATTCCAATAGCCAGCTGATTGGCTATTCCCCGCCCCGTCCTCGGCCGGGTCCCGTCGGCGTTCCGCCGCGACCTGGTCCGCCGGGTCGTTGGCTGCCCGGGCCGCCGGGCCGCTGACCGCCGGGGCCACCGATGCCCGGTCCGATGCCGCCCGGCCCGCCACGTCCACCCGGTCCACCGGGGCGTCCACCCGGACCGGCTTGCGGCGCCTGGTTGACGAGCACGAACTGCCATTCGTTGTAGTGCGATGCCCCGTTGTACAGGCGGATGGACGCCGCCGTGCTCTTGCTCGCCACGCCCACGATGGTGCCGCCGAAGGTGGGGCCGCCGGGCTGTCCCGCTGGCTGCCCAGCCACCGGACCGGGCTGACCCGCGCGTCCCGGTGACGCCAATCCCCCTCCGGGCGCGCCCGCGCGTCCCTGCCCTGGCGCCTGGCCGCCGCCCGCCGGCTGTCCCGGCACCACCGGCGCGGTGCTGGTGTACAGCGGCACGAAGTCGTCGTTGGTGATCGGATCCTTGTACTTCTTGCGCAGGAACTTGTTGTCGACGAGCACGTCGAGGTTCGGCGGCCGCGTGCCGGGGCCGTTCTTGCGCTGGTACAACGCCAGCGCGTGGACGTACTGCTGCCCTCGAAACGCCAGCTCCGCTTCCTTTTCGCGGGTGGCCTGCTGCTTCCAGGCGGGCAGCGCGGCGGCCATCCAGACGGCCCCGATCCCCATCACAATCAGGAGCACGACCATAATGAAGCCGGATGCGTCAGATTGTGGGGACCGCATGAACGTATTATCCTCTGTGTCGCGCCACATGCATCGACTCCTCCGGACGTTACCGCTGCTCACAGGCTTGGGCCTCTTCGTTGCGCTGGGCGCGGTCGGCTGCCAAAAGGTGCCGTTGCTCGCGCCCTCCGGCACGGTCATCAATCTGACGGTGGCCAGCGAAGCCGTCGGCCTGAACAGCTCCGTGGACGTCGTCGCGGTGCTGATCGAGAACGGCACGACCAGCACCAGCGGCACGGGCACAGGCTCGACCGCCGCGGCCGTCACCGGCGCCGGCACGCCCGTGCAGGACGGCACGCTCGTCAGCTTTACGACGTCGATCGGGACCATCCAGCCGGCCGACGCGCGCACGACGAACGGCCGCGTCACGGTCAAGTTCACCACAGGCACCACCTCCGGCACGGCGACGATCACCGCCTACTCGGGCGGCGCGCGCTCGACCGCGACGATCAAGATCGGCGCGGCGAATGTGAAGACGGTCACCGTGTCCGCCACGCCGCAGAACCTCGCCTCGACGGGCGGCCAGGCCACGGTCACCGCGCGCGTGGACGATGTCAACGGCAACGGCGTGACCGGCGTGCCCGTGGAATTCAGCACGACGAAGGGCACGCTCTCCGCGACCACGGCGACGACGAACGGTCTCGGTATTGCGACGACGACGCTGACCACCACCGCGGCCGCGGACGTCACCGCGTCGATCGCGGGCGTGACCGGCAAGGTGTCGATTGGGGTGGCAACGCGCGCGACGGTGTCGGTGTCGGGACCATCGAGCACAGTCTCAGTTAGTTCACCCGCGACGTTCTCGATCAATGTCGGCACGACAGTCCCAGTGACCAACGTTGTGATCAACTACGGCGACGGACAGAGCAAGGGGCTCGGGACGCTGTCGGGCACACAATCCGTGACTCATTTCTACTCTGATTCAGGCATCTACGACGTAACCGTTTCGGCGACAGATCCGGATGGCGTGGTCACAACGGCCTCGACGCAGGTGGCGATAACGAATCTGACTGGCACCGTCACGGCATCTCCAACCACGGCCGAGAATGGCACTACGGTTGTCTCGTTCACGGCGACCGTTTTGCCGTCGGGCGCTTCCATCGATCACTACCTGTGGACCTTCAACGACGGCACGACCGCGGTGACGAGCTTCGGCAATACCCAGACCCATGTGTTCAAGTCAGGGGTGACGCCGGGCATCTACACTGTGTCGGTCGAGGTGTTCCCGCTTTACGGCCGCACGTTCACGATGACGCTGCAGATAAAGGTCACGTAGAGCGTTTCGTTTCGGAAGAAACGGCCGAGCTGAAGCTCGGCCCTACGTACCGTCCGATGGCCGGATCCGACAGCCGGATCCGATCATGCAATGTTCGATAGCGCAATCCAATAACCAGCTAACCAGATAACAAATAGTCAGCTGTCCTTCAATGCCAGTCGGCGTATCTCGTGCCGTCGAGTGCGACGCCGTCGGCGCCGCTCTTCACGTCGTAGATGCCCGGAGACGCGTTGGGGC
>JAKALV010000323.1 GCA_021824055.1 Acidobacteriota bacterium | reverse complement strand
CACCTTCTTCGGCGCGGCTGCTCCACCGAAACCGGTCCAGCCGATCACCGCGAACAAGCGATCCTTCCACGCGGTGATCTCGTCGTGGCCCTTGAGCACGGAGAGCGCGTCGCCCTCTTCGCTGAACGCGAGACGCTCGTAGAACGCTGTGTCGGAGTCGAGCGGCGTCACCACGCCGGTCGCCATGTCGCGCAGCTGCACGCCGTTGCCGGCCTGATCCGCCGCGTCGATCACCATCGCCAATGTCTTGCCAGACTTGTTGAACGCGAACTCGCTGACGTTGCCGATGTTGATCTCGTTGCCGGTCTTCAACTCGTGCAGCACGAGGTCGGTGCCCTTCGCGCGCGTGTCGCCCGCCGTGCCCGCGGCACCTGCGGGACCTCCTGCGCGCCCTGGCCCTCCCGGCCGTCCTGCGCCACCTGCGCCACCCGCGCCACCTGCGCCACCTGCGCCACCTGCAGCGTCAGCGCCAAACCGATGCAGCGCAATCCACCCGCCCATCTCGCCGTTGAACGCGAAGCGGCGAATCTTCGCCATGTCCTTCTTGTCGCCCGTCGCGAGATTCACGAACGTCATGCCGCTCTGCGCCGCCGGTCGTCCCGCCCGCCGCGCGGCGTCGGCGTCAGCCTTCTTCGCCGACGTCGAGAACGCGATCCACTGCGAGTCGTCGGAGAACATCAGGATGTTCCCGCCGCCCTCGCCGACCGGGAACGTCATCTCCTTGTCCGTGGACGTGCTCTTGATGATCACGTCGCTGTCGCCCTGCGTCGGCCGCATGCTGTACGCGAGCCATTGACCGTCGTGCGACAACTGGGTCACACCCATGTTGCGGAACGCGATGACATCCTCGATGTCCATCGGTCGTCTGGCCGCGGCCCCCGACTGGGCCGTCACGGACGACAGCGGCAGGACAAGCGCGAGCACCAGAGCGATGGCGAACAACGACGAACGGCGGGACACTCTCATGGGACAGCCTCCAGTGAATCGGGGCGATGTTACCTGAAGATCAAGGCCCACGCGGAGCCGCGGAGGCGCGGAGGGTCACGGCGTGGGGCCCGGCTGCGCCGGGCTCGCGGCGGCTGGAAAGACCGAGTCAGAAAGAGCCGGAGGCGATTCAGCGGCTCTTTCTGACTCGGTCTTTTCAGCCGCCGCCGGCCGCCGAAGGCGGCCGCCACGCCGTGACCTCTGCCCTTCTTCACGTCCTTCACGCTCTTCGCGGTGGATGCCCTGTCTTGGCGATCTCTCCGCGTCTCCGCGGCTCCGCGTGACCGGTCTTCGGGTTAAGCTCTTCCCGCTATGAAGAAAATGACCGTTGTCCTTGTGATCCTCGGCCTCCTGGCGCTCGCACCGGCCGCCGTTTCCACACAGATCGACCTCGGCGTTCCCTCCAAGACCGGGATCGTCGCGTCGTCGTCGGACCTGGCCGCCGATGTCGGCGCGTCCGTGCTCGGCCGCGGCGGCAACGCGGTGGACGCCGCCGTCGCCACCGCCTTCGCGATGGCGGTCACCTCCCCGTCGAACGGCAACATCGGCGGCGGCGGTTTCATGATCGTGCGCCTGCCCGACGGCACGGCGACAACGTTCGACTACCGCGAGGTGGCGCCGGGCAAAGCGACGCCGACGATGTACTTGAATGCGCAGGGGGAGATCGAGGTGAGCCGCATTCATCAGGGGTACGTCGCGCCGGGCGTGCCCGGCACGGTGCGCGGCCTGGCGATGGCGCACAAGAAGTTCGGCCGGCTGCCGTGGAAGGACGTGGTCATGCCGGCCGTCGCACTGGCCGGCAAGGGATTCACGTTGTCGAAGTCGCTGGCGAGCCAGCTCAACAGCGAGATCAAGGGCCGCACCGACAACAACGGCCGTCAGGGTCCCAGCATGAAGCCGTTTCCCGCGTCCGTCGCGGCGTACGGCAAGCCGGGCGGCGGCGACTGGGCGGAGGGCGACACGATCGTGCTCGGCGATCTCAGCAAGACGCTGGCCGCGATTGCCACCGACGGGCCGGACGTCTTCTACAAGGGATGGATCGCGGACCGCATTGCGGAGGACATGGCCGCGCACGGCGGCCTCATCACCAAGCAGGATCTCGCGACCTACGCGGCCAAGGAGCGCGCGCCGATCACGGGCTCGTTCTACGGCTACGACATCATCACCATGCCGCCTTCCAGCTCGGGCGGCGTGGCGCTGGTCGAGATGCTGAACATGCTCGAGGCGCTCAACCTGCAGAAAGAAACGCGTCAGTCCGTCCGCGCGATTCACCTCATCGTCGAAGCGCAGCGCCGCGCGTATCTCGACCGCGCGCGGTTCCTCGGCGACACCGACTTCGTGCAGGTGCCGATCGACCGGCTTACGTCCAAAGCGCACGCAAAGGCACTGATCTCGACGATCCTGCCGGACAAGGCGTCGAGCAGCGAGGAGCTTGGCAAGGACATTCTTTCGTCGGGCAAGTTGCCCGCGGACGAGCCGCTCGAGACCACGCACTTCTCCGTGGTCGACAAGGACGGCATGGCCGCCACCAACACGTTCACGCTCGAGGGCGGCTTCGGCTCGCACGTGGTCATCAAGGGCACGGGCATGATCCTCAACAACGAGATGGGCGACTTCAACAGAAAGCCCGGAACCACGAACACGACGGGGACGATCGGAACGCCCGCCAACGTGATCGCGCCGGGCAAGCGCATGCTCAGCTCGATGACGCCGGTCATCATCGCGAAGAACGGCAAGCTCGTCATGGTCACCGGCTCGCCGGGCGGACGCACCATCATCAACACCGTCCTGCACGTCGTCCTCGGCGTGACGGCGTGGAATCTCACCGGCCGCGAAGCGGTCGATGCGCCGCGATGGGATCACGAGTGGATGCCGGACCGCGTGACGTTCGAGAACAACGCGCTGTCCGACACCGCCGTCGCCCAACTCAAGGCGATGGGCTACGACATCGTCATGCGCGGCGAACAGGGGTCGGCGCAGTCGGTCTGGATGCATCCGCAGACGGGAACGGCGTTCGGCATCGCGGACATGCGGAGTCCGGACTCGAAGGCGAGCAAGGGCGGTTCGTAGGGTTCGTAGGGTTCGGAAGGTTCGGAAGGTTCGGGGGGTTCGGGGGTTCAGCGGCCTGCGTTTGCCTTGGCGGCTGGAGAGCGGAGGTATTTCATCAGCCTGGTGAGGCCCACGTTGAGGCGGCGCAGCAGGGTTCGCGCTGCCACGAGGTCTGTCTCGGACCAGTGGCCGCGCGCGATCCCGTCGTCGAGCCAGCCGGCGGTCTCCCCTGCGCTGCCGAAGGCGAAGTCGAGGTAGCGGACAAACTCCTTCGGCCCGTATCGGCGGAATCCCTCGGCGATATTCGGCGCAATGCCGGAGACGGATCGCCGCAATTGATTGGCGAATTGAAAATCTCGTGCCGCCGAGCCGGTCTTGAGCAGGCGATAGATCTCCGTGCGCAGCTGATCGGCGACCTGCCAGACGACGAGGTCCTGGTAGTTGTTCACGCGCCCGTGAACTGCATCCTGCGTGCCATCACCCGCCCCGGCGGGCCGCCCCCACAGTGGCACTTTTTGCTACCTCGGGACCGCCCCCTCCCGAACTGTGCTAGCCTTTAGCTTCCAATGTCTTCCGCTCTTCGCCACCATCATCACCATTGCGATGTCTGTGTGGCGGAGCTGCATTTGAACTGATCAATCTTTACCAA
>JAKALV010000322.1 GCA_021824055.1 Acidobacteriota bacterium | reverse complement strand
CGGAAATTCGGGGGCCATGCAGGTGCCGACACGCACCAGCGTCATGCCGGGCGGGCACTCGCCGTCCGGTCCCGGCGGCGTGCCGCCGCGCCGCTGCTCCGCCCGTACAAACGTCAACGTCGCCGCAACCGCGACGATCGCCACACTGAATCCCATCAACAACTGCCTACGCATCCGTCGCCCCATGAAAAGTGCGCACCCGCCGAGGGACCACCAGAAAGGGATCCCAGAAAGAAAAACCGCAGCACGACTGTAAGCCGAATTTTGTCCGCCTCCGCCACGCCGCAGCTCGCTTGCGCGAGCCACGGCGGGCTTCGGCGTGACGATCATTCCTCTAGGCCGGCCATTGCTGGCCGGCTCAAGCAACCTACCCGGAAGACTCGGACGGGCCGTCCGCTCACCCGCCGTCGCCCGCTTGCGCGAGCGTCGGCGGGACGCTTCCCTATTTGGTCTTGCTCCGTGCAGGGTTTTGCCTGCCACGCGCCTTACAGCGCGCGCGGTGCGCTCTTACCGCACCTTTTCACCCTTACCCCGCCTTCGCCACGCCATCGCTCGCTTACGCGAGCTGCGGCGGGCTTCGACGAGGCGGTATATTTTCTGTGCCACTGTCCTTCGAGTTGCCTCGACCGGGCGTTACCCGGTGCACTGCCCAACGGAGTTCGGACTTTCCTCCCCTCGCCATCGCCTCGCCGTCGCTCGCGTGAGCGAGCTGCGGCGGGCGACGGCGGGCGGCGATCGTCTGTCGTACTGCGGCGGAATGTCAAAGAACGGTCGTGCCCGACGTCGTGGTGCTATTCCTCTTGCTTGATATTGTACTGCTCAAGCTTCTTGTACAGATTGCTGCGCGGCGTATCAATGACCTCCGCCGTCTTCGAAATATTCCAGCCGTGCTCCCGCAGTTTCTCCACCAGAAACGCGCGCTCCGACACTTCCTTGAACTCTCTCAACGTGGCGGGCAGCGGCGCCGGCGGCCTCGCCGCGGCCGGCTCGACGGCCGCGGGCGCCGGCACGCCCTCCGCGCCCATCGTCGTGGTCGGGATCGGGGCCGCGGCCGGCGGCACCGCCGCCCGGCTCGCGGCGCGCGTCACGGCCAGGACATCGGCCGCCTCGATCACGTCGCGTTCCGACATGATCAGCAGGCGCTCGACGACGTTGCGCAGCTCGCGGATGTTGCCGCGCCATGGGGCCTGCATCAGCGCCTGCATCGCACCGGGCGAAAACCGCGACGGCCGGCGGCTGTTGCTCTGGCCGATCAACTGCGAGAAATGCTGCACCAGCGCCGGGATGTCCTCCGTGCGTTCCCGCAGCGGCGGCACGTGGATCGGGATCACGCTCAGCCGGAAATACAGATCGTCGCGGAAGCGCCCGTCGGCAATTTCAGCTTCAAGGTTCTTGTTCGTGGCGGCGATGACGCGCACGTCCACCTTCAACGTCTTGTTCGAGCCGATGCGCTCCACCTCGCCTTCCTGCAGAACGCGCAGCACTTTCGCCTGTGTCTTGGCGCTCATATCGGCAACTTCGTCCAGAAAGATGGTGCCGCCGTCGGCCTGCTCGAACTTGCCCACCTGCTTCTCGGTGGCGCCCGTGAAGGCGCCGCGCTCGTGGCCGAACAACTCGGACTCGATCAGTTCCTCGGGAATCGCCGCGCAGTTCACTTCGACGAACCGCTCGCGCGCGCGCTGGCTCTGGCGATAGATCGCCCGGGCCACCAGCTCCTTGCCGACGCCGCTCTCGCCGAGCAGCAGCACCGTGGCGTTGGTCGGCGCCGCGCGGCGCACCTGATCCATGATCGCGCGCAACGCCGGGCTCTCGCCCACGAGCTGATGCCGCTGGTCGATCACCGAACGCAGCTGGCGGTTCTCCTTTCGCAGATTGCCGAGCTCGAGGCCCTCGCGCACCGCGTCGATCAGATAGTCCTTCGACAGCGGCTTCTCGATGAACCGGAAGGCGCCAAGCCGGCCCGCCTCGAGCGCCGCCGACGCCGATCCGTGCGCGGAGACAATCACCACGGGCACGGTGTCGTTGGTCGCGCGCACGCGGCTGAGCACTTCCAGTCCGTCCATGCCCGGCATCTTGATGTCGAGAAACACCAGGTCGGGCGGGTCGCGCTCGATGATCGCCAGGCCTTCCTGCCCCGACGCGGCCAGAATCGTTTCGTACCCGTCGTAGTCGAGGATCATCCGCATCGTGTCGCGGATCGCGGGCTCGTCGTCCACCACCAGAATCCGCGGCTTCATGGCGCGCTTTCGACGATGATCGTGACGATCAGGCGCTGGTCGGTGACCGGATCGTAGACCATCACGGCCACCGGATCGCCGTTCTTGAGACCCGCCGTCGCCGTCTTGAACGCATCGGGGGTGAGCACCGCGCGCCGGTTCACCTCCATGACGACCTGCCCGCGTCGCAGGCGCGCCTCGCGACCGGCGCCGGTCGCGTCGAGATCGGTGATCAGCACGCCGGCGATCTGCGCCGGCATCCCGAGGCGGCGAATCGCAGTCGCGTCGAGCGCCTGCACGACGATACCGAGCGGGCCGCCGCGCGGCTGGTCGGCGGGCTGCAGGTCCACGCGCGCCCGCGACGCGCGCGTCGGCTGTGCCAGCGGCCGCTCGGTCAACTTGATGGCGACGTCGCGGACGACGCCGTCGCGCCAGACCGCGAGGTGGACCAGCGCGCCCGGCATCCGCACCGCCACCGTGCGGATCAGCTCGTCGTCCGACCGGACGGTCTGTCCGTCCACGGCCACGACCACGTCGTAGGGCCGCAGGCCCGCGCGCTCGGCGGGTGTTCCCGCCGGAACGTCCTCGATCAAGGCGCCGTAGTCCTTCGCGAGCTTGAGCGCCTGCGCCAGCGGTTTAGTGACGTTGGCGAGCACGACGCCGATAAACCCGCGGCTCACGCGTCCCGACTCGCGCAACTGCGGCAGCACGGCCATCACCTGGTCGATCGGCACGGCAAATCCGATGTTGGTCGCCTGCACGCTGATCGCCGTGGTGATGCCCACCACTTCGCCGCGCGCGTTGATCAGCGGTCCGCCGCTGTTGCCGAAACTGATCGCCGCGTCGGTCTGGATGTAATCATCCAGGCTTTGATCGAACAGCTTGCGTCCGAGAAAGCTCACCACGCCCACCGTCACCGAGTGCACGTAGCCGAGCGGATTTCCGATCGCGCAGACCCATTCGCCCACACGCAGCGCGCCGCTCTTGCCCAGGGGCGCCGCGGCCAACGGCGTCTCGCTCGTCACGCGCAGGAGCGCGACGTCGATCGCCGGATCCGCGCCCACCACGGTGGCGCGCAACGCGCGGCCGTCCGAGAGCGTGACCGTCACGCGATCGGCGCCGTCGATCACATGATGATTGGTCAGGATGTAGCCGGCCGGGTCGATCACGAAGCCGCTGCCCGACCCCTCGCGGGGTCCGCGCTCCTCGAGTTCGCGCTGCCAGCGGCGCGGGGTGTCGCCCGGCTCGGCGCGCACCGCGGTGTCGACGTTCACGATCGCGGCGTTCAGCTCGGCGGCGATGCCGGCAAAGTCGATGGAGGGCACGACCGGCGCGACCGGGGCCGCGGCCGTGACCACCACGGGCGGCGCCGACGTCGCCGGCCGCGGCGTGAGGGCATCGGCGCGTCCGCCGCGCGCGCCGCTGGCCAGCATGCCCAGCAAGAAGCTGGTCACCACCAGCAGACCGA
>JAKALV010000042.1 GCA_021824055.1 Acidobacteriota bacterium | reverse complement strand
TCGCGCGTGCTGCGCGGGAGCGTGGCGATCATCGTCGTCCTCGGCCTGGCCGGCCTGGGCCTGTCGGCCGCCGTGCGCGCCGAGATCTTTCAGATCAACCGGATCGCCGTGCGCGGCAATGCGCGCCTGTCCACCGGCGAGGTGCTGGCCATCGTCGACGGTCTGCGCGGCGAAAGCCTGTTCGCCGCGGACCTCGGTCTCTATCGCGCCAAGCTGCTCGATTCGCCGTGGGTGGCCGACGCCACGCTGCGCCGGGTGCTGCCGGCGACCATCGATCTGCGGATCACCGAGCGCGTGCCGATGGCGGTGGGCCGGCTCGGGGATCAGCTCTATCTCGTGGACGCCGCGGGCGTCATCATCGACGAGTACGGCCCGCAGTACGCCCAGTTCGATCTGCCGATCATCGACGGACTGGTCTCGACACCGTCCGCGCGCGTGCCCGTCGTGGACCCTGAGCGTGCGCGTCTCGCCGCGCGGTTTCTCGAGGCGCTGTCCGCCGCGCCGGCGCTGCGCCAGCACGTCTCGCAAATCAACGTCAGCAACGCGCACAACCTGGTCGTACTGATCGATCAGGATCCGGCGCTGCTGTACCTCGGCGATCGCGATTTCGTCGCGCGGCTTCAGCGCTATCTGGAGATGGCGCCGACGCTGAAGGAACAGATCTCGGACATCGACTACGTGGATCTTCGATTCGACGAACGCATTCCCGTCAACCGCAAACGGCCCGCCACGGCGGCGGCCCGGAGCGGCGCGGACGCGGGCAGGGAGAAGCACTGATGGCACGCAAAGAACGGTACGTGGTGGGGTTGGACGTTGGCACATCGAAGGTCGCCGCCATCGTCGGCGAGATGATGGACGACGGCACGCTCGACATCATCGGCATCGGGCTGGCGGATTCGAAGGGCATCCGTCGCGGCGTCGTGAACAACGTGGATTCAGCCGCCGAGGCGATCAAGAAGGCCCTCGATGAAGCGGAACTGACGGCCGGCGTCGAGATCGACACCGTCTACCTGGCGCTGTCGGGCGCGCACGTCAAGGCGTTCAACAGCCGCGGCGTCGTGGCCGTGGCCGGACGCAACCGCGAGATCACCCGCGAGGACGTCAAGCGCGCGATCGACGCGGCGCGCGCGGTGGCGCTGCCGGGCGGCCGCGAGATCCTGCACGTGCTGCCGCAGGATTTCGTCATCGACGATCAGGACAGCATCGCGGTGCCGGTCGGCATGACGGGCAGCCGCCTCGAAGTGAACGTCCACGTGGTTACCGGCAGCTCGTCGTCGATGCAAAACATGGTGGCGTGCGTGAACCGCGCCGGCGTGGAAGTGGCCGAGACCGTGCTCGAGCAGCTGGCGGCGAGTGAATCGGTGCTGAGCGCCGACGAAAAGGAACTGGGCGTGGCGCTCGTCGATATCGGCGGCGGCACCACCGACTTCGCCGTGTTCGAACGCGGCAGCCTGTGGCACACGGGCGTGCTGGCCGTGGGGGGCGATCACTTCACCAATGACATCGCCGTGGGTCTGCGGATGCCGATTCCCGATGCCGAGAAGCTGAAGCGCCGGTCGGGCTGCGCGCTGTCCTCGATGGTCGGCGAGGACGACACCATGGAAGTGGCGAGCATGGCCGGGCGCCGGTCGCGCGTGATGCCGCGCCGCGTGCTGTCCGAAATTCTGCAGCCGCGCGCCGAGGAAATCTGCCACCTCCTGTGGGATGAGATCCGGAAGGCGGGCTTCGAACGCTCGCTCAATTCCGGCATCGTGCTCACGGGAGGCGGCGCCATGCTCGACGGCATGGCCGAAATCGCCGAACAGATCTTCGATCTGCCGGTGCGCCGCGGCGCGCCGGACGGCGTGGGCGGCCTGGCCGACCACGTCAACAGCCCCGCCTATGCCACGTCGGTCGGTCTCGTGATGTACGCGCACCGCAATGCACAGCTGGAACCTGCGCGCGCCGGCGCCGGCGCGATCGGACGATTCACGGGCCGGCTTCGCACGTTGTTCAAAGATTTTTTCTGACACAAGGAGAGAAACGTACATGGAGAAACTCCGCATTCTGCTGGATGAAGACGACGTGAAGCACGGCGCCCGGATCAAGGTGATCGGCGTGGGCGGCGGCGGCAGCAACGCCGTCAACCGCATGGTGCAGTCGGGGCTGACGGGCGTCGAGTTCATCGTGGCCAACACCGACCGCCAGGCGCTGATGAACAACACGGCATCGGTCAAGCTGCAGATCGGCTCCAAGCTGACCAAGGGCCTCGGCGCCGGCGCCGATCCCAACGTCGGCCGGGCGGCCGCGCTGGAAGACACCGAGAAGATTCTCGAGGCCTTGCAGGGCGCCGACATGGTGTTCGTCACCACGGGCCTCGGCGGCGGGACGGGCACGGGCGCCGCGCCGGTCATCGCGAGCCTCGCCAGCGAAATCGGCGCGCTCACCGTGGCCGTGGTCACCAAGCCCTTCAAGTTCGAGGGCAAGCGGCGCCAGATGCAGGCCGAGCGCGGCCTCCAGGAACTGAAGGACGCCGTCGACACGATGATCACGATTCCGAACGAGCGGCTGCTCACGACGGTCGACAAAGGCACGAGCATGTCCGACGCGTTCATGGTGGCCGACGATGTGCTGCGGCAGGCGATCCAGGGCATTTCAGACCTGATCCTCGTGCCCGGCCTCATCAACCTGGACTACGCGGACGTGAAGACGATCATGTCGCGGATGGGCCTTGCGATCATGGGCACCGGCATTGCCAGCGGCACGGATCGCGCGAAGCTGGCGGCCACGGCCGCCATCTCGAGCCCGCTGCTCGAAGACGGCAACGTGCACGGCGCGCGCGGCGTGATCATCAACATCACCGGCGGTCCCGACCTGACGCTGACCGAAGTGAGCGAGGCGTCGGAGATCATTCACGACGCCGCGCATGAAGACGCCAACATCATCTTCGGCGCCGTCGTGAATCCGCAGATGGAAGGCAAGGTGAAGATCACCGTGATCGCCACGGGCTTCGACCACCTGCGCGCCGCGACGTCACCGGCCACCCAGTCGCTCCTGCCGACGCCGGTGGATCTGACGGCCTACGCGTCCGCGCGCTCACAGGAAGAGGAGCGCCGGGTGGCCAACGGCGGCAGCGTCATCGTTGTCCGGCGCCCCGTGATCGAGATGCCGTCAGTCTTCACCTCATCGTCGGGGCCGTCCTCCGGCCCGGCGTTCAGCCCGGCACCGACGCCGGCCGTATCGGCGCCGGTCCTGGCCGTCGCCGACGCTCCGGCCATCTCGGACGCGTCCGCCGGCTCGCTGGATTTCTCGCTCGCCGAGCTCGACGATTCGTCGCCGTTGGACGTACCGGCGTTTCTCCGACGAAAAGAGAGCTGAGGACGGTCAGAAGGTCCAAGGTTCAAGGTCCAAAGTCCAGGGTCACTTGCTGTCCAGGGTCCTCAGGTCCGCGGTTCGACGTCGGTGCTGAGTGCGCCGCACTGACATCGGACCGAGGACCTTCCGCACTCTGGACAGCAAGTGACCTTGGACCTTGGACCTGGCACTTTGGACGTCGTGCGGCTTGTGTCCCCAGATACAATCGAAAGCACCACCGACACTTCGCTCGCCGCCTCCGGATTCGCGGCGCCAGGACCGTCGGGGTCTCATGACCCCTCAACCTCGCACCCGACACCAGCCCGGGGACGCTCCGCGGCGCTACGGCGCCCAGCAGGGCAATGACCCGCTCGCCACCCTCGAGCGCGAGGTGGGCACCATTCGGAAGAACCACGCCGGGCGACTGCGGGTCGCCCTCGCGTTTCCGAACTCGTATTTCGTGGGGATGTCGAATCTCGGCCTCCAAACCGTCTACCGCCTGTTCAACGCGCACGAGCGCGTGGTCTGCGAGCGCGTGTTTCTGCCGCCGAAGCAGGAAATGGCCGGCCGTCTGGCCGCGCGGCAGCCGCTCGTCACGCTGGAATCGCAGACGCCGGTGTCGGCCTTTGACATCTTCGCGTTCTCCGTCTCGTTCGAATGGGACTACACGAATGTCGTGACGATGCTGCGCATGGCGGGACTGAAGCCGCGCGCGGCGGACCGCACGGCGCGCGACCCGCTGATTCTCGTGGGTGGCGCCGTCACGTTTGTGAATCCGGAGCCCCTGGCTCCGTTCGCCGACGTGATTGCCGCCGGCGAGGGCGAAGTGCTCGTGCCGGGCCTGCTGCGCGCGCTGGCCGAGGCCGACGATCGACCGTCGCTGCTGCGCCGGCTGACGCAGGAGCGCGGGTTCTACATTCCGAGCCTGTACGACGTGACGTACGACGGCCCGGGCCGCATCGCCGCCATCACGCCGAAGTCGGGCAGCGGCGCGCCGGCGACCGTCAACAAGGCCGCGGTCAAAGGGACCGACGCGCTGGACCCGCCGTCGACCGTGATCTTCACGCCCGACACCGAATTCGGCGCCCGATTTCTCATCGAGATCGTGCGGGGCTGCGCGAACCTGTGCCGTTTTTGCTGGGCCGGCTACAACTACCTGCCCGTGCGATCGTTTCCCACGGCGCGCATTCTCGAGCTGGCGGCGGCCGCCCGACCGTATGCGAACCGCGTGGGACTCGTGTCCATCGCGCTCTGCGACCATCCCGACATCGAGTTCATTCTCAAGTCCCTGGTCGACATGGGCTACGGCATCAGTCCCGCTTCGTTGCGGCTGGACGACCTGACCGAGCCGATCATCTCGCTGCTCTATCAAAGCGGCGAGCGGTCCATCACCATCGCGCCGGAGACCGGCTCCGACCGGCTGCGGCGGGTGATCAACAAGACGGTGACGAACGCGCAGATTCTCGACAAGGCGGATCTCATCTTCCGCGGCGGCATGGAGAATCTGAAGCTCTACTACATGATCGGGCTGCCCACCGAGACCCCTGAGGATCTGGTGGCAATCCGCGATCTCACGGTGGAACTGCGTGATGTGATGATGGGTCACGCCAAGGCGCGCGGCGCCATCGGCCGCATCGTCGCCTCCGTCAATCCGCTGGTGCCCAAGCCCAACACCACGTATCAGTGGCTGCCGATGACCGGCACGGCCACGATCGAGCGCAAGATCAACGACCTCCGCCACATGGTGGCCGACGTCGATAACGTGTACTTCAACATCAAGTCCGAGCGGCACTCCTACTACCAGGGCCTGCTGTCACTCGGCGACCGGCGCGTGGCCGATGTCATCGAGGCCGCGGAGCAGAACGGCGGCCAGTGGCGCGCCGCCGTCGCGGACGCGGGACTCGACGCGGACGCCTACCTGTACCGCGACCGCAGTCACGATGCCTTCCTGCCATGGCAGATCATCGACGGCGGCATGAAGGAGTCGTTCTTCCGCTCGGAGTTCGAGAAGAGCGAACGGGCGGAATGGACGTTGAGCCGGGGCTGAGCTCCGCGATCAGGCGCGCGCGCGCCGGCCGGTCCGGTCGAGGAGTACCGCCACGAGGATGTCGCTGACCACGTTGGTCATGGCGCGGGAGCGTCCCACGAGCCAGTCCACCGTGAGCAGCAGCGGAACAATTTCCACGGGCAGGCCGACGGTGGCCAGCACCAGCGCGAGGGAGATCAGGCCGGCATCCGGAATACCGGAAATGCCGATGCCCGCCACGACGCATCCGAACGCCGCCACCAATTGCTGGCTGAGCGACAGATCCAGTCCGTACACCTGCGCCACAAAGAGCACCGCCATCGCCTCATATAAGAGGATGCCGTCGTTGTTCAGGTTCGTGCCCACGCACGCGGCCAACCGCGCCGATTGCGGCGACACGTGCATCTTGTCGAGCGCGGCGAGCGTGACGGGCAGAGTAGCGAGACTGCTCGCCGAGCCCATCGCATACATCGCCGGATCGCGGACGCCTTTCCAGAATTGCCGCAGCGGCATCCGGGCCACAAACACCACCCACGCCTGATAGACGACCAGTACGTGGATCGACAGGCCAAGAAGCGCGACGCCGACATAAACGGCCAGGCCCTTGATGGGCGCAAACCCCTGCTCGCCGACCGTCTTGGCGACCACGCCGAAGACGGCGACGGGCACGAGCCGGATCACCCAGGCCAGCACGATCTCGGTCGTGCGGAACGCCGTGGCCACAAAGTCTTCGATCGCCCGGTAGCCGGCGTCACCGCGCGCCGTCTGCTCATGCTTCACGGCTCGGAGCGCCAGCCCCGTGACCACCGAGAGCAGGATGATCGTAATGACCGTGTTCTCTTTGAACGGATCCACGAAATTCGTCGGGATGTACCCGCTCAATGTCTTCAGAAAATCGATCTTGGCGGCCGGTGCCGCCGCGTGGGCCGTCCCGAGCGTTGTCAGGGTCAAGTGGCGCCCGGGCTTGAGCCAGTTCGACAGCCCCAGGCCGATAAGCAGCGCCAGCACCGTGTTGATCGACGTGATCAGGACCATCCGGCCGGCCGCGCGGCCGGCGATCTCGGTCTTGAGAAACGCGTCGAGGATCGCGAACATCAGCAGGGGCACGGCAAAGAGCTTCACCAGCTGAATGACGAGCTTGCCGATCTCGCCGAGAATGGCCGCGTCGGCACCGAGCCAAACGCCGGTGATCACGCCGGCGGCGATGCCGGTGACGATCTGCAGGTAGAGCGGCACGCGGGGCAGTTTCAACAGCGGGATGGTACGACAGATGGAGACAAGGGCAGAGGGCAAAGGTAAAGGGAAGAGGGAAGAGGGAAGAGGGAGAAGGGGAGGCCAGAGGTCAGAGGAAGTGGTTCGCGCCTCCCGTCGGCATGCGTGCGTCCTTTGTGCTGTGGCCTTCCCCTTCCCCCTTTTCCCTTTACCTCTGCCCTCTGCCCTTTGCCCTTTGCCCTAACCGGTCTACACCTACGCCGCCCCCGCGAGTTCGGCTTCGTACTCCTTGAACGCTTCGAGGATGAGGTCGCGCAGCTTCTCCTGAGCCGTCACCTCCACGATCGGGCGGAGCAGCGAGAACGTGCGGCGCTCGCCGTTCACCGAGTAACTGCGGGCGGGAAACGTCACGTTGCGGCCGCCGCCCTTGCGCTCCCACACGCCGAAGCCGACCAGCTTCAGACCGTTGAGTGGACCGCCGGAGAAGAGCAGTTCCGCGTCCGCGAGTTTGCCGGCAGGGTTGCCTTTGTCGTTAAGAAAGAACTTGATCGTCATGCGCGTGGCCTCCATGGAAACCGTGATGCGGGCGCTGCCCGCGGCTGTCATCAGAGCAAGGCGCGGGCCAGAACGCCCGGCGCGGCCGCGTCATCACAAGTGTTTGATTTCATGGACGTTGGTAAGGCACGCTGTGCGTCAGTGCCGAACAGCATCTTTCCGGCGACAACTGCAGGACCGTTGGCCGCTGTCGCACCGCTCCACGCGTTTACCACGCGCGCGCTGTCGTTTCGCGGCGGCTCGACCGCCGCCGACTGGGCCGAGCTCGCGCGCCTGATAAATGCGCCCGACGTGTCCATCGTCCGCGTCTCGCAGGTGCATGGCCGGCGGGTTGTCCACGTGACGCCTGGAGTTGCGGTGCCGCCAGACCTCGAGGCCGACGCGATCGTGTGCACGGACCCAGGCCGCGGCGTCGCGGTGCGCGTGGCCGATTGCGTGCCGATCCTGATCGCCGATGAGGCGCATCGCGTGGTGGCGGCGGTGCACGCCGGATGGCGGGGCACCTGCGCAAGCGTCGCGACGGCCACAGTCGAGGCGATTGCCGGGCTGGGTATTTCGCCGGCGGAGCTGGTGGCCGCCATCGGGCCGAGCATGGGCCCGTGCTGCTACCAGGTGGACGAGCGCGTCCGGACCGCGTTTCTCGGGATGACACCCGACGCGGCCGCGTGGTTCACGGAGGACGGGCCGGGACACTGGAAGCTGGATCTCTGGCGCGCCAATGCCGACCAGCTCGTGATGGCCGGCGTGCCGCGGACGTCCATTGCCGTTGCGGGCGTCTGCACCGGTGACGACCGCGCACGCTGCTGGTCGCATCGGCGCGACGGCGCGGGTGCGGGTCGCATGGTCGCCGCCATCCGGCTGTCGAAATAGGCCGTGCCGGTCGCGGATCGGAAGGCCTGCACTTCCGGGCATGGCCACTGCGAATGTCAGGCGTGCCGCCCTCGTGCTTGGCGCCGCCGTCACTCTTGCTGCCGGCCGCGCCAGCGTGGCTCGCGCCGCCGCGCAAGGCCCCGTCGCGCAGTTCGATGGTGACCGAGATCCGCGATGCGTCGGACAAGGTGATCATGCGCCAAGAGCAGTCGGTGCCGGCCGACCGATTCGGCACGAATCGCTCAGTCGACGTTCAGTGGCCGCTGCCACTCGCGCCTTGCGCCCGGCTCGTACCTGATCGCGCCGACCGCCACCGCCGGCAAGCACACGGCGCAGCGATCGGTGCAGCTTGCCGTACGCTGACACGCGTTGCTGACTGGGCACCTTGGCACCTTGGCACCTTGGCACCTGGGCACCTGGGCACCTTGGCACCTGGGCACCTTGGCACCTTGGCACCAGCACCCTGACACCCTGGCACCAGCACCCTGACACCCTGGCACCTTGACACCCTGGCCCCTTACTGTCCTTCGCTCTCGTCCATCCCCACGTTCGACAGCCGGTCGGCATCCTTATTTTGCTCGCGCGGAATGTGCGTGTAGCTCACGCGGCCGAGCTGGGCCGCGAGCAGCCTCGCCTTGGCGTGCAGCGGCTTGAGACCCTCGTTCTTGACCTTGTAGTTGCCCTTCATCTGCTCGATCAGCAGCAACGAATCCGCTTTGATGTGCAGATGCGTCACGCCGTTCGCAAGGCACCAGGCGAGGGCGCCCAGCAGGCCGTTGTACTCCGCGACATTGTTCGTGGCGATGCCGAGCGCGCCGTGCAGTTCGGCGAGGACCGTGCCGTCGGCCGACACGATGTACGCGCCCCAGCCCGCGGGGCCGGGATTCTTCCGGGCCCCGCCGTCGATGAAGGCGGTGACGGTCACTGCTGAGCCTCGGGAGCCGGCTCGGCGGGCGGGGGCGGGACGTAGTAGAGGATGCGCTGGCAGTTCTCGCACGTGTTCAGCGCGTCATTGCGTTTGACCTGCGCCTGCACCGCGGGGCGCAGGCCCATGTGGCAGCCCGTGCAGCCGCCGTTCACCATGGGCGCGATGGCGACGCCCTTGCGGCCCTTCAGCAGCAGTTCGTACTTGGCCAGCGTCGGCTTGTCCACGGCCGGCGTCTTCGTGGCGCGCTCGGCCAGCAGCGCGGCGATCTCGGCTTCGAGCGCCGTTCGCTCGGTGGCGTGCGCCGCTTTGAGATCGTCCGTCGCTTTCTTCGCGGCGGCCAGCCCCTTCTCCGCGTCTTTCACGGCGGCCGCCAGCGTATCGGCCTCCATCATGAGGATCAGCACGCGCTCCTCGAACGCGGCCTTTTCCTGCTTGCCCATCTCCACTTCGTGCTGAAGGGCATGAAACTGCTCGTTGGTCTTGACGGCGGCCTTGTGTTCCTCGAATCGCGCCAGCCTGGCATCCACGCCGGCCACGTCCTTCTCCACCAGCTTGCGGGCGGCGGTCGAGTCGTTCAGCGCCGCTTTGGCGGCGTCGAGCGCGGCCGTGGCCGCGGCCAGCTGCTGTGAGGAGAGTTGTTCCGCGGCCGGAAAATCCGCGAGGCGCTTTCGCGCGGCGTCCAGGGCGGTGTCGAGCGCTTGCAGTTCAATCAGTACCGAGAGCGCAGCCAGCATTGGAAGATGTGAAGCCTATCATGACGTCGCTTTCGTAGGCGGCGGGCGTCAGCCCGCCGCACGGGCCGTCGAGGACCCGGGACCGACAGGACCCGAGGACAGACGAGTGACGTTGGACCGTGGACCTTGAACCGTGGACGACACGACACCGAACTGAATGCTGCTCTAATAGTCCGTCAGCGTCTTCGGCCGGATCGCCACCCGCAACGCGTTGAGCACCGCCAGCACGTCGATCAGTTCCTGGCCGATGGCGCCCTCCACCGGCGTGAGAATGCCGGCGCTTGCGAACCCCATGCCGGCCACGCTCAGCACCATCCCGCCCACGGCGCTCTGCAGCGCGATGGTTCGCATCCGGCTGCCGATGTGAAGAATCTCGTCCACCTTCAGGAGCGCGCTGTCGAGCACCACGATCCCGGCGGCCTCGGCCGTCACGTCGCTGCCTTGCCCGAAGGCCACGCCGACGGTGGCGGCGGTCAGCGCCGGCGCGTCGTTGATGCCGTCGCCGAGAAACAGCGTGGGCGCCTTCAAGGTCTCCGCGCGAACGAGCGCCACTTTCTGCTCGGGCGACTGGCCCGCGTGAATCTCGGTGATGCCGACCCGTTCGCTGAGGTAGCGCACCTCGGATTCGCGGTCGCCCGAGACGAGCATCGCGCGCGTAAATCGATGCGCCGGTCCCAGATGCCGGATGAACGTCGAGCTGTCGTGGCGCGGCTCGTCGCAAAATGTCAGCGCCGCCGCGTACTGCCCGTCGATCGCCACGACGCATTCCATGCCGCCGGCCTGAGCCGGCAGCCGCGCGGCCGCCTCGGGGTGGTGCGCGAGGATGTGCGCGCGGTTCGTGACGCGCACCGTCCGGCCGGCAACGACGCCCCTCAGTCCCTCGCCCGGCCGCTCGTGCACTTCGCTCGCCTCCACCGGGGCCAGTCGCGCGGCGGCGGCGGCTTCGAGAATGGAGCCGGCGAGCGGATGTTTCGAGTACACCTCGAGGCTCGCCACCAGTTGCAGCACGGTGGCGGCGTCGTGCCCCGGCGCCGGGATCGTGCCGGTCAACTGCGGCCGGCCGTAGGTCAGCGTGCCGGTCTTGTCGAAGATGATCACGCGGCACGTGCTCAGCCGCTCGAGCGCCGCCGGGTCCTTGACGATGATGCCGCGCCGCGCTGCCAGGGAGATCGAGCCGATGATGGCGACCGGAATGGCGATGAGCAGCGGGCACGGCGTGGCGATGACCAGCACCGCGAGAAAGCGCACCGGATCGCCGCTCCACGCCCAGGCGCCCGCCGCGACGGCCACGGCCACCGGCGTGTAGATCGCGCCGAGCTGGTCGCCCAGCCGGCGCAACTGCGGACGGCGCGTTTCCGACTCGCGCATGACCTGCATGATCTTCGCGTAGCGCGAGTCGATCGCGAGTTTCTCCGCGCGGATCGTGAGCGCCGACGACCCGTTGACCGCGCCTGACAGCACGGCCACGCCGGGCGTCTTCGACATTACGTACGGCTCGCCGGTGAGATACGACTCGTCCATCGAGCCGTGACCGGCGACGACGACGCCGTCAACCGGGCAGGTCTCGTGCGGCATCACCACCAGCGTGTCGCCGATCGCGATGTCATCGAGGCCGACGTCCGTCATGCGGCCGTCGACCGTGCGATGCGCGCGCGTGGGCATGCGGCGCGCCAGCGCGTCGAGGGCCGACGAGGCGTTCCGGACCGCGTAGTGCTCGAGCGCTTCACCGCCGGAGAGCATGAGGACCACCAGCGTGCCGGCCAAATACTCGCCGAGCCAGATCGACGTCACGATCGAAATGCCGGCCAGCAGGTCCGAGCCGAACTGCCGGCGCGCCAGTTTTCGCAGGAGGTCGTACACCAGGGGGCCGCCGCCAAAGAGGAGCGCGGCCCAGAGCGGCCAGGGCGACCACGGCGATCGTCGCAACAGCAGGTGCAGCGCGATCGCGGCCAGAGCGAGGACGGCGATCAGAGATTGCTTGCGGGCCGCAAGCTTTTCAGCAACCACGGCAGCCACAGCATACTGCCGGACACTGCACGGGTTCGGCCTTCTTGCGCGCGCGCTGGCGGCTACGACCGGCTGCCAGCGACGGCCACGAACTCGCCCGGCACGTGGTACGCGTTGCCATCACGGTATGCCGCGATCGAATCCAAGTACTCCTGATGCGCGCCGGCACGATCGGCTTCGTCGAATCGTGAGTAGGCGAGCGCGACAGGTCCGCCCAGAAACGCCGCGCCGATCGCGTCGTCAGCGCTCGGAAACGTCACTGAGGCTTCCAGCCGGCTGGCCCGGACGGATGAGAAACCTGCGCGGGCAAATTCCTGCGCCAGCGCGTCGCCCGTGCCGAGCATGAAGAACAGCGGGCACACCTCGCCGACGATGCGCCGCTCGACGATTGGGAAGATCTCGGCCCAACCGCAGTTCTTGCGCGCGCCCCAGACGACGGCCACCGCCCGCCCTGCGGGAGCGAGCACGCGATGCATTTCCCTCAGCGCATTGGCCGGCTCGGCGACGTACATCAAGCCCAACGCACACAGCACCGCGTCGAACGATCCGTCGGGAAAGTCGAGCACTTCCGCGTCCATCCGGCGGAAATCTCCGGCGACCCCGCGTGCGGCCGCGTCCGCCGAAATGGCCGCGACCATGTCTTCCGAGATGTCGGTGGCCGCCAGCGCTCCGCCCGGGCCAATGGCGTCGGCGGCGCGAAACGACACGAGACCGGTGCCGCACGCCAGATCGAGCACGCGTTCATTGCGACCGAGCGCCGCGAACTGCATCAGCAGATCCTGCGCCGGGCGAAGCTGCTCGGCCCAGAACCGCTCGTAATGCCGCGCCGCTTTGTTCCATCCGTAGCGCTGCACCCGGCGTTGCAGACGCGGATCCACGTCAGCGTCCCTCCGGACGGGTGAGGCGTAACTCGCGCGACACGGGCACGGGGTTTCTGATGTCGTCCAGCCATGAACTGTGGCGCTCGGCCTTCTCGAGCCACGCGTGCACCGCGGCATCGGGTGCCTCGGTCTCCACCGAAACGATGTAGTGCATGCGCTCGTAGCCGGGCCGGATGTCGTCGCTCACGCCCAACTCGCCACGCACGTCGTAGACGGCCTGAACTTCGATCGAGAGGGATCTGATCGGTACGCCCATGCGCGCCGCCCACATCGAATACCCGATCGCCAGACACGATCCGAGCGCCGCCCGGCCGTACACGCCGGGGTTGGGGCCGTTGTTGACGCCGCCGTACTTCTCGGTCATGCCGACCGCAAACTTCCACGGCCCGTCCTCCACCTCACAGGCGAGGCCCGGTCGAAGCGTGACGCGAGTGACTGCGGTGCCCTGGCCCACCGACGGCCTGGCGCTGATGACCTTCACGTTCCGCTCGAGTGCGATCCGGATAGGCTCCTGCGGTTCCATGCCTCCTCCTTTGGCGCGCGTCCGCGCGCTGCGAATCTGAATTGTTGGAGACCCGCATGGTATCGTCAATTTCGTGCGCGGTCGAGTCGCCATTATTGTGATTGCCAGTGTCGTCGTGCTGCTGGGCGGCGTCATGTGGATGTTGCTCATGAGGGCGCCGGCCGCTCCGGCAAAAGCCGTCGCGCCGCCGACTCCGGCGGTGCCGCCAGCGCCGGAAGTGACGATCCCGGAGCCCGCGAAGGCGAGAACGACTGTGCCGAAGCCGCCGAAGGCGGCTGCGCCGGCGCCGGCGCCCGTGGAAACGGCGCCGACGACCGGCACGCTGCACGTCGTAAGCGACGTGCCGGAGGCGAGCGTCTTCATCGACCGCAAATTCATCGGGACGTCGCCGGTGACCGCGACCGACATCGCGCCCGGGCCGCATCATCTGAACGTGTCGGCGGCCGGCTACGATGCCGTGTCGCAGGACATCGACATCACGCCGGGGCCGCGCGAAATCGCTATCGCCTTCAAGGAGGTCCGCCTCGCCGCCAACATCCGGGTCGTGCACAAGCACGCCATGGGTTCGTGCACGGGAACGTTGCGGGCCTCGCCGCAGGGGATCACCTACGAGACGGCCAACAAGAACGACGGCTTCACGGTGGCGATGTCCGGCATCGAGGTCTTTGAAGTGGACTACCTCAACAAGAATCTCAAGCTGAAGGTCAAGAAGGGAAAGACCTACAACTTCACCGATCCGGAGGGCAGCGCCGATCGCCTCTTTGTCTTCCATCGCGATGTCGACAAGGTACGGCAGCGGCTCCTTGCCGGCGGCGGCCACTGACGGCACGCGCGCGGCGGACGTCAGTCTCCGCGGATCTTCTGACCGGGCACGAACAGCTCGCGGCCGGCACTCTCGCCAACCTTCCGCAATCCCAGCAGTTCCAGGGCAAATGCGCGAAGCGTGGCGGATGAGCGCGCCTGGTCGATCACCACATAACCGAGCGAGGCGGTGGACAGAAACGCCGCCGCTCCCTGGCGCGCGCGCGCATATTGCCCGGGCGTCAGCTCGCGGCCTTCGCTGAGGGCCATCAAGGCGCCGAGTACGTCGCGGTTGCGATACCGCAACTTGCGCGCCTCGGAAATGCGGGACAGGTACCCGCCGAAGACCGGTTTGTGGTGGAACGTCTGAAAGAACTGCGTGGCGGCGGTGAAGTTGCCGCTTGACGACAGCCCGTCGCGCAACCCGAACGGCAATTCGAGCAAGCCCACCGGCCGCGTGTCGGCGGCCACGATGGCGTAGATCGACGGGATCCGGGCGGAGTAGAGCGTGCGCGGCGCGGGCACCAGCTCCACGGCCATCAGGACCGCCGCACCGGCCAGCAGGAGCCGGCGCCCACGCGGGCTCGGCGTCCGCGCGCGCCAGTTACCCAACGCCTGCGCGAACAGGATCGCGCAGGCCATGGTGGTGACGACGGCAAATCGCGACGGCGCGCGCGCGTCGCCGATGATCGGGACGTACCGCAACAGCGTCCACGGCGTCGGGATGTACGTGTTGACGCCGGCCACGTGCACGAACGGCCCGAGCGAGAGCAGCGCGAATCCTGCGGCGATCGCGACCCATAACCGCGGCGCGCGAACGCCCCGCCGCCAGGCCAGCCACACGATCAGCAGCGCCACCAGCGGCAACGAGGCGACCTGCTCGATGAATCCGCCGGGCCACGCCGCGATCGTCGCGCGAACGGCGTCCGGCATCCACGGGTGATTCGGGTTGGGCACCAGGAGGCCGAGCAGATCAACGCCCTGCGTGCTCGAACGCCACAGCACGGGCGCGCTGACCATCGTGCCCACGCGGACTCGATCGATGAGCGCGACGGCCCACGGTGCGAGCGGCACCAGCGCGGCGCCGGCAGCCACCGCGCCGGCCCGCCATTCGGCGGCCGACGGCCACCGACGGAGGGAGAGGCGCGGCCGCAGCCGGACGATGACGCGCGCCATCGCCAGCATGGTCAACACAAGCACCGGCGTGTAGAGCGTCGTCATTGACACCGTCACGGGGCCGATCGCGAACCGTTCGACGCGCCGGACGGCCAGGATCCCGACCACGGCGGTGGCCGCGGCGAGCGCCAGATCCCAACGCGAGACCCGGCGTTGGGCCGCGGCCGGTGCCGTGTCGAGGCGCCAGATCCGCGCGGCGGCAATGATGCCACCGAGCATGGCGCAATAGATGAGGTAGTACGGATCGGACAAGCCGGCCCAGGCGGCGATGAGGCCCGTCATGGCGGCGCGCGCGGCGGTCGGGCGATCGTACGTGCGCATCAGCTGCCAGACGAACAGCGGGAGCGGCGCCGCGGCGGCCAAACTGAAATGTCCCGCGCCGCGCGCCACCAGAAACGGCGAGATCATGAACAGCGCGCCAGCCAGCCAGGCCACCGCGCGGTCGGGCGTGAATCGGCGCGCCAGCAGGTACATCGCCACTCCCGCCAAAGCGGCGTTGATGAGGTACACGAGATTGAACGTGGCCACGACGCCGGCAAACGGCTGCAGGAACAGCGCGAGCACGTCGGCAAACGGCGTGTAGTTGTGCAGGCTCAGGTTGGCAGGCTGTCCCGACCAGAAGATTGCGTCGGTCGCATAGGGCTGCCGGCCCAGGTCGACCAGTTCGTGCCGGAAGACCCACGTGTTCCAGACGTACACGCCGGTGTCGCCGCCGGGTGGCCCGGTCAGGCGCGTGCCCAGATGGAGCGGCAGCGGCCACGCCTGGAGAGCCGCCAGGGCGAGGAAGCCGACCAGCACGCAGGCACACGTCACCCCGCGGCGAAATAGGCGCATGGCAGGGGGAGTATATGCGTAACTCCCCCGCGGCCGCGCCTTACTTCCAGTCCAGCGTCGGCGGCACGCGCCGCTTCGTGGCTTGCTCGAATGCGTAGGCGAGCGTGAGTAGACGCGGCTCGCTGCAGGCGGGGCCCGTGAAGCTCACGCCGAATGGCGCCGGCCGCGCGTTGAAGCCTGCGGGCAGCGGCGGCGTCGGCGCGTTGGGGATCCGCGCGAACGGCACGATCACGGTGGGGTAGCCCGGCTTGGCGGCGATGGACGCGCCATTGGGGCCGGGGAAGAGCACCGCATCGAGCTGATACTGCTTCATCACCGCGTCGAGTCCCTCCGTGGCGGAGAGGCGCAGGTCTTTCGCGCGGTCCGACTGATAGCGCGCGCGGTCGGCGTTCACGTCCATTTCGTCCGAGATGTCGAGCAGCGTCTGGCCGTACTTGATCGCGCCGGCTTTCTGATGCGCGATGTTCCACTGGCGCAGTTCCGTCAGCGTTTTCACGGGGGCCGCCGGTCCGAGCGATTTCAGCCACGCGTTGAAGTCGCGCTTCATGCCGTACTTGAAGTCCACGGAGCAGCCCGCGTCCTGGCCCTTGCCGTCCGCAAAGCCGCCGCACACGGGCCACAGCAGCAGGTTGTCGGCGGCGTTCTTGGCCACCACGCTGGGAATGTCCGCAGGATCAACGATGACGGCGCCCTGCTGCTTCAGAATGTCGATGGCGTCGGCCATCGCCTTCGCCTGATCCGGATTCAGTCCGCCGCGCGGCTCCGTCGAGCCGGGCACCGGCGTGCGGTCGTAGAAGAACGCGCGTGGAATGCCGATGCGCGCGCCGTTCAACCCGTCGGCCTTCAGGAACGGACGATAGTCGCGATTGGGCGGCGCCTGACACGTCTTCGTGGCCGCGTCGTTCGGATCCGGCGCCGGGCTTTCGAGCGCC
>JAKALV010000321.1 GCA_021824055.1 Acidobacteriota bacterium | reverse complement strand
ATCTCAGCCGGTTGAGCGTGATCGTCTTGCCCACGATGGCCGGGTCCGCGCCCATCCGCGCCTGCCAGAACGGATACGACAGCACGGCTACCGGGTTGGCGTCGAGCGCCTGATCTTCGTCCGCCCGGAAGCCGCGCCCCATCGTGAAATGCGCGCCGATCAGATCGAAGTAGTTGCCGGTGACCAGCTGCAACTGCAGCTGGTCGGCCTTGCCGTCGGCGCCGATGCGGTTCACCTGGCCAAACGTGACCGCGGCCAGATCGGTGAAGACGTCGTTGCCGGTCTTGAGGTCTTTGAAGTTCAGATGGGAGACCGGGATGTTGCCGGGGTTGCGCTCGTCGGTCTGATACACGGCCACGAGCGACTTGGCGTCATCGACCGGCATGGGCCGAAGGAGCAGCGTGTTGATCACACTGAAGATGGCCGTGTTGGCGCCGATGCCCAGGGCGAGCGACAGCAGGGCGACGGCCGTGAAGCCGGGACTCCGGCGGAGGAGCCGCAACGCGTATTGAATGTCTTGCAGCAATGCCGTCATTAAGATTCCCCCGCCGCGTCGCTCCGGGCTAGTTGTCCAAATGGAACCCGCTGGCTTCCAGGTCCTTCTGGCCGGCGCGGGCGGCGTCTTCTTCCACCACGCGTCCGTCGAACAGATGGATCGAGCGCTCGGCGATCTTCGCGTAGCGCGGATCGTGCGTGACCATGCAGATCGTGGCGCCCTCGCGATGCAGTTCGCGGAGCAGTTCCATCACCGCTTCGCCGTTCTTCGAGTCGAGGTTGCCGGTGGGCTCGTCGGCGAGCAGGATCGACGGTGATCCGCCGACGGCGCGGGCGACGGCCACGCGCTGCTGCTGACCGCCCGAGAGCTGGCTCGGCAGGTGCTTGGCGCGGTGGGACATGCCGACCTTTTCGAGCGCGGCCATCACGCGTTCCTTGCGCTCGGCGGCCTTCATGCCGCGGTAGGTGAGCGGCAGTTCCACGTTCTCGTACACCGTCAGGTCGCCGATCAGGTTGAAGCTCTGGAAGATGAACCCGATCTCGCGGTTGCGGACCCGCGCGCGCTCGGAGAGCGGCAGATCGGCCACGGATCGCCCGTTCAGCACGTACGTGCCTTCACTGGGCGTGTCGAGCAGGCCGAGGATCGAGAGCAGCGTCGACTTGCCGCAGCCCGACGGCCCGGCGATCGAGATGTACTCGCCGCGCTGGATGTCAAGGTGGATGCCCGCCAACGCGTGGGTCTCTACCTCGTCCGTGTAGAACACCTTGGTGACGCCTTCGAGCTGAATCAGCGAGTTGCCGGTACTCATGCGGTCTCCTTATAAGGAACGGAACTACTTCAGTCTCACGCGGTCAAATGCGTCGTACTGCGACATGTCGGACAGGATGACCACGTCGCCAGGTTTGAGGCCTTCGAGGATCTCTACGGTATTGACGGAACTTCTGCCCAACTTCACCGTCACGCGCGTGGCTTCCTTGCCATCGGGCGACACTTTGAACATCCCCACCGAACCGTTGTCCTGCCCGAACGACGGGCGGCCGACGTAGACGATGTTCACGAGCTTCTCGAGGGTGATTGTGCCATCGACGCTCAGATCGGGACGCGAGCCGGGCGGCAGTGGACCCTCCAGGGTGATGTCCACGCCCACCGTGCCGCCCTGGGCCGCCGGGTCGATGCGCGACACGCGGCCTTTCACGTGGCCATTGCGCGTGTCGATGTCGGCCACCTGTCCGTAGGCGAGGTCCTTGGTTTGCGTTTCCGAAATGCGCAGCTGGGCCTTGAGCGAGGCCGGGTTGGCGACGCGCGCCAGCTGCGTTCCCGCGCCGACCTGCTGGCCCTGTTCGACCGGCACCACCTGCAGGATGCCCGACATGCCCGCGCGGACATGCAGGTCGGCGGCCTGCTGGCTGACCAGCTCATACTGCGCCTTGCGCTGTGCCACGTCGGCTTCCTGCGGCGCAATCTGAGAGGCCAGCGTGCTCTGGCTGTTCTCGAGCTGGCTCTTGGCCAGATCGAGGCGCGTCCGTGCCTGCTCCAGCTGCGAGCGGTAGGTCTTGAGCTGGACGGCGCTGATCAGGTTCTGCTTGGCGAGTTCTTCGTTGGCGTCGAGCGTGGCCTGCGCCAGGTTGAAGTCCTGCTCGCTGTTCTTGACCGCGGCGGTGAGCGTCAGAATCGTCTGCTTCAGGTCCGACCGGCGGTTCTCGAGCGTGGCCTGGCCCGACTTCCAGTTGAGTTCGGCGGCGCGGACCTGCTGCTGCAAGTCGGGGTTGCTGAGCTCGAGGATCACGCTGTTGGGTGTCACGGTGGCGCCGGGGCGCAGCACGATCTGCTCGACCCGGCCCGCGGTGCGAGCCGGGATCCAGCGGATGTCCTCGGGGACCAGCGTGCCGGCGCCGCGAACTTCTCGCACGAAATCTCCCCGTTTGACCGTGTCTTTCCACGGTTCGCTGTCCACCAGCGGGGCGGCGGGCCGGAGGCGCATGACGAAGAACGTCACCCCCACGAGCACCACAACGCCGACGGCCCCAAGGGCCAGTTGCCGCATCTTCTTGCGGCGGAGAATTGCGGGATCACGCTTGACGTCCATGGCCATACGTTCTACTTCGGTAAGGAAACTTCGTGCCAGAACGCCGGTTTCGCCGCAACTCGTTGAAAACAATTACGTTGAGCGCGATCCGAGGTGAACGTCTCACTCCCCGTCAGCGCGCTTTCGGGACTCCTGAATCCCGATAACGAGCAATTGGACGGGCCAGGCGGGCAGCTGGTTTATCTGCTTGAGGCACAATAACGACACTTGGATGGACCGATGTCGAGCCTGACGGATCTGGGGTGGGACGAGGTGTGGGCCACGGTGTTCGCGGCGGTGGCGCACGAGGGCGACACGCCCGCCCGGGTCTCGTTGGAGCACAACCACGTTTATCGCGTGCTCGGCGTGGGGGGAGAGCAGCTGGCCGAACTCTCGGGACGGATGCGGCACGACGCGGCAAGTCGCAGCGAGATGCCGGCCGTGGGGGATTGGGTCGTCATGCGCCCGGCGCCCGCGGAAGGCGCCCGCCCGCAGATCCGGGCGATCCTGCCGCGACGGAGCGTCTTCTCCCGAAAGACCGCGGGCCGCGGGACCGACGAGCAGGTGGTGGCCGCTAACATCGACACGGTGTTCCTGGTGACGGGCCTGGACCAGGACTTCAACGCCCGCCGCATCGAGCGTTATCTCGTGATGGCGCGTCACAGCGGCGCGCAGCCGGTCGTGGTGCTCAACAAGGCGGACTTGCCGGTGAACGTGGCCGGGGCCATTAAGAAGATCGAAACCATGGCGCCGTCCGTGCCGGTGCACGCGGTCCACGCCAAGGGCGCCGATCCTGACGTGAGCGCGCTGCGCGTGTATCTCGGCGCCGGCAAGACCGTCGCCCTGCTCGGGTCGTCCGGCGTGGGGAAGTCGACCATCATTAATGCATTGGCCGGCCAGGACCTGCTGAAGACCGCGTCGGTCCGCGAAAGTGACGGTCGCGGGCGCCACACTTCCGTCCATCGTCATCTCATCGTGCTGGAGAATGGCGGCGTGGTGATCGACACGCCCGGCATGCGCGAGATTCAGCTGTGGGACGCGGCCGATGCGGTCGACGAAGTGTTTCCCGAGATTGAAGCGCGCGCGGCCGACTGCCGGTTTCGCGATTGCCGTCACGACACCGAACCCGGATGCGCGGTGAAGGCGGCG
>JAKALV010000041.1 GCA_021824055.1 Acidobacteriota bacterium | reverse complement strand
GGCGAACGCCCATCCCTGCACGGCGGCGACGCCGACGCGCAGTCCGGTGAACGATCCCGGTCCCGCGACGATGACGAAGGTGTCGATGTCCCGCAAGGTCAGCTGCTGCGCAGCCAGCCAGGCAACCGCCTCGAGCGGCAGCCGCTCGGCGTGCGAACGCGGGTCGGTGCCGCTGATCGCGGCCACCGCGCCGTCGCGCCAGATCGCCATCGAACCCGAGCGCGCGGAAGTGTCGAGAGAAAAGAGCGTCACAGGCTCACTAGGTTACTCTTGCTTGGTAACCTATAGCGCACGTGTCCTCAACACCGCCCTCCTCAGCCTCGGCCACACCCGCAATGCGCCAGTATCTTGACGTCAAGCGGCAGCATCGCGACGCCATCGTGGTCTTTCGGATGGGCGACTTCTACGAGATGTTCTACGAAGACGCCGTAGCCGCCGCCCGCGTGTTGGAACTCACGCTGACGTCGCGGGCCAAGGATGCGTCGGGCACCGCGATCCCGATGTGCGGCGTTCCGTTTCACGCGCTCGACGCGTACCTCGGCCGGCTGATCCGTAAGGGCTATCGGGTCGCCATCTGCGATCAAGTCGAGGATCCGCGCAAAGCCAAGGGCATCGTCAAGCGCGAGGTCACGCGCGTCGTCTCGCCGGGCACGTTCACCGAGGCCTCGTACCTCGACGCGCGCGAGCCGGCGTTCCTCGCGGCGCTCGCGTTCGGCACGGGTCCGAACCCGTCGATCGGCATCGCGTTCCTCGATACGTCCACCGGCGAATTTGCGGCGACCGAATGCCACGGGCCGGGCGCACGCGCGGCCGCCGGCGCGGAACTGGCCGTCATCCGTCCCAAGGAATTGCTCGTGGCCGACGACGCGGACGCGACGGACCTGCTGCCGGCATTTGCCACCGTGCGCGTGACGAGAGTGGACGGCTGGACGTTCGAAACGACGCGCGCGCGGGAAACGCTGACGTCGCAGTTCCGCGTCGCCTCGCTTGCCGGGTACGGCTTGGACGGGGCGGCGCTCGCCACGTCGGCCGCCGGGGCGATCGTTGATTACCTCCGCAGCACGCAGCAAGGCGATCTGACCCACGTGCGCGACATCACGCTGCGGTCGGCCGCCGATGCGCTGGCCATTGACCCGGTGACGCTGCGCCACTTGAACGTGGTCGAAGGCGTGGATGGCGGCCGCGAAGGCTCGCTGCTCGACGCGATCGACCGGACCATCACGGCGATGGGCGGCCGCCAGTTGCGGGCCTGGCTCCTGCGCCCGCTCGTCACGGTGGAACGCATTCAGGACCGACTCGACGCCGTTGAGGACTTCGCGTTTCGGACGACCGAGCGGGCGAAGCTGCGCGACACGCTCAAGGGCGTGCACGACGTCGAACGCCTGATGGCCCGGATTTCGCTCGGCACCGGCGGGCCGCGTGACGTCGCCGGGCTCGGCCAGTCGCTGGCCCTGCTGCCGCGCGTGCGGATGCTGCTCGGCGAGCTGTCGGCGCCGCTCATCCGCAGCCTCGTCGCCGAGATCGACGATCTGGCCGACGTGCGCGGCGACATCGACGCCACGCTGGTCGAAACACCGCCGGCGCTCGCGCGCGACGGCGGCATGATCCGCGACGGCGTGGATCCGGAGCTGGACGAGCTGCGCGCCATCAGCCGCGGCGGCAAGACGGCCATTGCCGCCATGGAAGACGCCGAGCGGGCCCGCACGGGCATCAACTCGTTGAAGGTTCGCTACAACCGCGTGTTCGGGTACTACATCGAGATCTCCAGGTCGAATCTCGACGCCGTGCCGGCCGACTACATCCGGAAACAGACCGTGGTCGGCGGCGAGCGCTTCATCACGCCGGGACTGAAGGAGTTCGAGGAGAAGGTGCTCACCGCCGACGAGCGCATCATCACGCGCGAGCTCGACCTCTTCGAGCAGTTGCGCCGGCGCGTGATCGCGGAAGCCGGGCGCGTGCTTGATTCCGCGCGCGCGCTCGCCGCGCTGGATGCCCTCGCGGGGCTGGCCGACACGGCGGCGTCGGCAAACTTCACGAAGCCCGTCGTGCACGCCGGCGCTGAGTTTGCCGCGACCGACGTGCGGCATCCGGTGGTGGAGCGGCATGTCTCTGGCGCGTTTGTGCCCAACGATGTGCAGCTCGATGACGGCTCCCGGCAGTTGATCGTGCTGACCGGGCCGAACATGGGCGGCAAGTCGACATTTCTGCGTCAGACGGCCCTGCTCGCGGTGCTCGCCCAGGCCGGCAGTTTCGTGCCGGCCCGTAGCGCCAAACTCTCGGTCGTCGACCGCATCTTCGCGCGCGTCGGCGCGTCGGACAACATCGCGCGCGGCCAGTCGACGTTCATGGTGGAGATGCAGGAGACGGCCGCGATTCTTCACACCGCCACATCGCGCAGCCTGGTGATCCTTGACGAAATCGGCCGCGGCACGGCGACGTTCGACGGCCTGAGCATCGCGTGGGCCGTGGCCGAGCATCTCGCGACCAACGAACGCGCGCGCCCCAAGACCATCTTCGCCACGCACTACCATGAGCTGACGGACCTGGCGGACGCGCTGCCGAGCGTCGCCAACTTTCACGTCGCCGCGCGCGAGTTCAAGGACGACATTATTTTTCTGCACAAGGTCATCGAGGGCCGGTCGGATCGAAGCTACGGCATCCAGGTGGCACGGCTCGCCGGACTGCCCGCGGCGGTCGTGCGCCGCGCGTCGGACATCCTCAAATCCCTCGAGCAGGATGAGCTGCAGCGCGGCGGGCGTCCCAGTCTCAGCAGCGCGGCGCCGACCGCGCAGCAGCAACTCGGCCTCTTCAATGCCGTCGAGTCGCATCCCGCGCTCGACCGGCTGCGCGCCGTGGACCTGGATCGCCTGTCGCCGCTCGACGCGCTCAACCTGCTGGCCGAGCTCAAGCGATCCGCCGACGAGACTCCGTCGTGACATCGCATGCTCGCGTGGCCGCCCGCGTTGGGTTCATGCTTCTTGCGGCCTTGGCGATCATCGGCATCCCGGCCTGCAGTCAGCCGCCGCGCAACGACGGCATGATCGTTGTGGCCGTCACCAACGGTCCGTCCAATCTCGATCCAGGCGTCGGGCTGGACGAAACGTCGCAGAAGCTGCACACGCTGCTCTTCAGTTCGTTACTCAAGATCGACGAGTCGCTGCGCGTGGTGCCGGACCTGGCTATCCGCTTCGAGCGGCCGGATCCGCGAACGTACATCGCGGAAGTCCGGCACGGCGTGCATTTCCATGACGGCCGCGAGCTGACATCCGCGGATGTCGCCTACACGTACCGCCGATTCCTCGACCCCGCGTTCGTGTCGGGTCGCAAGGGCGCGTACCGGATGATCGCGTCAGTGGACGCGGTCGACCGCTACACCGTGGCGTTCCACTTGAAGGAGCCGTCGGGGTCGTTCCCCGTGAATCTCGTGATGGGGATTGTGCCGGCCGGCACCGGTCCCGAGGCCGCGCGACACCCCATCGGCAGCGGCCCGTACCAGATCGTCGATTTCGTCGCGGACGATCACGTCACATTGCGCGCGTTTCCCGGCTACTTCGAGGGCCCGCCCAGGAACGCGGGCCTCCTCTTTCGCGTGGTGCCCGATGACACGATGCGCGGGCTCGAACTGCGCAAAGGCACGGTGGACATCGTGGTCAACGATCTCGCGCCCGACATCGTGCAGGCGCTGAAGACCGACGCGCATCTCGGCGTCACCACCACTCTCGGCACCGACTACGCGTATCTCGGCTTCAACCTGCGCGAGCCGCTGCTGCAGGATGTCCGGCTGCGTCAGGCCATCGGCTATGCGATCGACCGGCAGGCCATCGTGGACTACCTGCGCCGCGGGCTCGCCACACCGGCGATCGGCATCATCCCGCCGATGTCGTGGGCGTTCGAACCGAATGTGTTTCAGTTCACGCACGATCCCGCGCGCGCCAAGGCGCTGCTCGACGCGGCCGGCTATCCCGATCCCGATGGCGACGGTCCGCTGCCGCGTCTCCACCTGAGCCTGAAGACGTCAACCGCCGAGGCGTATCGGCTGCAGGCCGCGGTCATCCAGCGAAATCTCGCCGACGTCGGCATTGCGGTTGACGTCAGATCCTATGAATTCGCCACGCTGTTCGCGGATGTGCTGAAGGGCAACGTGCAGCTCTACACGCTGCAGTGGGTCGGCGTGACGGATCCCGACATGCTGCGTCGCGTGTTCTATTCCACGCAGACGCCGCCGGCCGGCTTCAACCGCGGCTACTACAAGAATGTGAAGGTGGACCAGTTGATCGACGGCGCGTCAGCAGCGCCCGACGATGCGACACGGCGGAAACTCTACGGAGAAGCCCAGCAGCTGATCGCGGCCGACGCGCCGTACGTCAGCCTTTGGTACAAGACAAACGTCGCGGTCTTTCAATCCACGCTCAGCGGCGTCCACTTGTCGCCGATCGCGGAGTTCACGTTTCTTAAAGACGTTGAACGGAGACGGTGACAGGGTGCGATGGTGACAAGGCACCAGGGTGCTGGTGCCAAGGTGCGAAGGTGCCAAGGTGCGCTGGGCGCCGAGGTGACGTGATGAGCAACCGTCGTTCGATCGCAGTCATCGAGCGCCTCGCCGTACGTCGACCGTTTCTCCCGGTCGCGACGCTCAGCGTGGGCTGCGGTGCCCGGACCACGCCGTCGCCGACGGCACCGCCGACGATGCCGCCGGCCACGATCACGGGAACGGTGGTGGATCGTGTAAACGGAGGCCCGGTCAGCGGTCCGACCGTCCTGTTGGACAGCGGATCGTCTGGGCACCTTGGCACCAGCACCCTGGCACCTTGGAACCCTGGCCCCTTGACACCGACGTTGTTCAGTTGAACTTACCCGATCAGCGTCATCTGCTGCCGCGCGTCCTGCACGTACGGGGAATCCGGGAATTCATCGACCACGCGCTTGTAGGTCGTGCGCGCTTCGGCGGTCTTTCCGAGCTTCTGGTAGGCCGACGCCAACTGCATCAGCACGCCATCCACCGGAACGATCCCGTCGCGTTGCGCCGACAGGTCTTCGAGCGCCTTGATGGCCTGGTCATTCTGGCCGTCGGCCAGCATGGCGGTCGCGAGGCCAAGATGCGCCATCGCGCCGTAGACCGACGAGCCGGCGCGATCGATCACCGTCTGATACGCCTGCACGGCGTCCTTCGCGCGTCCCAGGCTCAGCAGGGTTTCGGCCGAGTGATAGCGCGCCGCGATGCCGGCCATCGATGACGGATACGTATCGGCCACCTGCTGAAACGCCGCCAAGGCGGCCTCGTACCGCGCCTTCTCCGACGGGTACGACCCCGGGGCCTGCTTCGCGCCGGGCACCGACGACGGCGGCACCACGGGCGCCTGATAGATCGTCATCGCCACGCCCAGCAGCGCGCCGGCCTGCTCCTGGTTCCGGTGCTGCCACCAGAAGTAGCCGCTGACGGCCGCGACCACCACCGCCACCGCCACCACGCCGGCCACGGCCTTGCCCTGGTTGTCGCGATACCAGTCCGCCACGGTCGCCACCGTGGTCACAAACTCGTTCTCTTTGAGATGATGCCGTTCCTTGGTCTTCATGTCTCTTCTCTCTGTAAGGTGGTGCGCCCGGCAAGAGTCGAACTTGCGACCCCCGCCTTAGGAGGGCGGTGCTCTATCCAGCTGAGCTACGGGCGCCTGCCGTCAGTATTTCAACACAACGCTGATCATTTCGCCGGGAAGCTTTGCGCGGCCGTGGAGCGCCACCAGTTCGATCAGGAACTGGACGCCGGCCACCTCCCCGCCGATGCCTTTCACCAGACTGACCGTCGCCGCGGCGGTACCGCCGGTCGCCAGCAGGTCGTCGACGATCAGCACGCGCTGTCCCGGCTTCACGGCGTCTTCGTGAATCTCGAGCGAGTCGGCGCCGTACTCGAGCGAGTACGAAGCCTGGCGCGTCTTGGCCGGCAGCTTCCCCAACTTGCGCACGGGCGCAAAGCCGGCCCTGAGGCGATCCGCGATGGCCGCGCCAAAAATGAATCCGCGGCTTTCGATGCCGACGATCACGTCGATGTGCCGTCCGATGTGCGGCGCCGCCATCGCGTCGACCGCCATGCGGAATCCCTCGTGGTCCTTGAGCAGCGTGGTGACGTCGTAGAAGAGAATGCCCGGCTTCGGAAAATCCGGCACGCTGCGGATGCGCGCCTTCAGCGCGTCGCCCGAGGATCGCGTCAATTCCATAGCTGAAAAGTATATAAGAGAAGCCTTACGGCCACCCGATCGGCTGGTCCTCGGTGTTCAGATACACCTGCTTGGTCTCCAGATACGCGTCCGCGCCGCCGCGGCCCAGCTCGCGACCAAGCCCGCTCTGCTTGAACCCGCCCCACGGCCCCTCCACCGGCGCGGGCTGCGAGTGATTCACCCAGACCACGCCCGTGCGAAGGCGCCGCGTGAACCGAAGCGCGCGGAACACATCGCGCGTCCAGACGGCGGCGGCCAGACCGAACGGCGAGTCGTTGCCCAACGCGATCGCCTCCTCGTCGGAATCGAACGGCAGCAGGCAGGCCACCGGACCGAACACTTCTTCCCGGGCAATCCGGCTGTGGTTGTTCACATCGGCGAAGATCGTCGGCTCCACGAACCAGCCGCGATCCAGCGCTGCGCCGGTGGCGCGACCGCCACCCAGGACGAGGCGCGCCTCCGCCTTCCCGAGCTCCTGGTACGCGCGGACGCGCTCGAAATGGCGCGCGCTCACGAGCGGCCCCATCTGCGTTTCCGGATCCATCGGCGGCCCGATCCGGATATCGCGCGCGCGTTCCACCAGCGCCTCAAGGACGCGCGCGTAGATCGACCGCTCGACGAGAATGCGGCTGCCCGCCGAACACATCTCTCCCTGATTGAGGAAGATGCCGAACAGGGCGCCGTCGATCGCGGCCTCGAAGTTGGCGTCCGCGCAGATGATGTTCGGCGACTTGCCGCCCAGTTCCAGCGTCACGCGTTTCAATCCGGCCGCCGCGCGCTGCATGATGTGCCGGCCGACCTCCCCGCTGCCGGTGAACGCGATCTTGTGCACGCCAGGATGATCCACGAGCGCCGCGCCGGCGCCCTCGCCGCGGCCCGTCACGATGTTCACGACGCCGGGCGGCAACCCCGCGTCGGCGAATGACGAGGCCAGGGCCATTACGCTGAGCGGCGTCTCTTCGGACGGCTTCAGCACCACCGTGCACCCGGCGCACAACGCCGGCGCCAGCTTCCACGCCGCCATCAGCATGGGATAGTTCCAGGGGATGATCTGCGCGGCCACCCCGACGGGTTCCTTCACCGCCAGCACCATCGCGCCTTCGATCGACGTCACGTCGCCGTGAAGCTTCGTGGCCAGGCCACCGTAGTATTCGAAACACGTGGCGGCATCCGCGATGTCGCTCTCCGAGTCGGCGATGGGCTTGCCGCTCGCGCGCGTCTCCAGCTCGGCGAGTTCCGCCGAGCGCTCCCGCAAGGCCGCCGCAATTCGCCACAAGATCTGGCCGCGCGTCTGGGCGCTGGTCTCGCGCCACGCGCCCTCGAACGCCTCGCCGGCGGCCGTTACCGCGCGGTCGACGTCTTCGGCCGTGGCATCCACGGCGTGCGCGATGGTGGACTGGTCGAACGGATCAATGACCGGCAGCCGCGCCGCGCCTGTGGAGCCGACGAACGCGCCATTAATGAACAGTTTGCCGAAAGACGGCTCTTCGTGCATGGCATCGAACTTACCTGACATTTGGCCATTGTCAAAGGCCCGGGACCGCGGTACAAACTGACTTGAGTCCCCGTCGTGCTTCTCTCGTCTCTCGCTCCCCGCCCCAGAACAGCCGTGATGTTTCTGGCCTTGCTTCTCTGGTCGACGGGTGTCGTTGCGGCCCCCTTGCGCGTCGACCTGGATCATGACGGCGTGCGCGATGTGGTCCGTCTGGTGCACGCCCCGGCCAAGCCCGGTGTCGAGATCTGGTTGTCGACGACCGGACGAGTCACCCAACTTCGCCTCAGAGGCGCCGCCCTGACGACCGATGTCGACCACGACGGCTGGCCCGACCTGTTCACGAGCGCCAGATCCTCGCTCAGCGCCGCCATGCGCGCCTGGAAGACTGTGGGCTCGATTCTTCCGCTGCCCCACAGAAAGCACCCGGGCCGCAAGGGTCACATGCGCCGCCACTCCAAGGGCCGGGTCTGCGACACGCCGGACGAACAGCCATCATCGGTCTCCGGAGGAACGTCGCAGGACGGTGGCGCGCTCAGCGAGCGTTCCGTAATCACGATTGAGTTGGCATCCAGCGCCTGCGCGATGCCGGCGCAGTGCCTCGCGCCGTCGTCCGCGGGCTCCCGGCCGCGCGTTCCGCGGGCTCCCCCCTCGCCCCAACCGGCCTGAGCGTCGCGCGCGGCCGGGATGGCCGCTGTGCGCGGCGGACACGTGTGGGTGGCCGTCCGGGATATGCTCCGAAAGCGCGAGAGAATCTATGACGATGGCAATTTCACGGTATGGCGCGCGCGTCCTGCCGAATACCGAACAGATCATCGCCGACGTGGCTGCGCGCGGCGAGTTTCTCGAGGGGCCGCAGGTCGCCCAGTTCGAGCAGGCGTTCGCGGCCTGGCTGGGCGGCGACGTGCGCGCCGTCGCGGCGTCGTACGGCCGCATGGCGTTTCACTACATCCTGATGGCGCTCGACCTGCCGAAGGGCGCCGACATCGTGTTCCCCGCGCTCACGTTCTGGGTCATGCCGGAAGTGGCGCGCGCCGCCGGATTCAATCCCGTTTTCGCGGACGTGGATCCGTTGACGTTCAACATGACGCCGGAGTCGTTCGCCCGCGTGATCACGCCGAAGACGGCGGCCGTCGTCCCGACCCACTTGTGGGGTCTGCCCTGCGACATGGACGGCATCCTGGATCTTGCCCGTCAGCACGGCGCCGTGGTGATCGAAGATTGCGCACACGCCTTGGGCGCCACGTACCGGGGCAAGCAGGTCGGCACGCTGGGTGACGCCGCGATCTTCAGCCTCCAGACGCTCAAGCCGCTGAACACGTACGGCGGCGGCATGGCCGTGGCGCACGACCCCGGACTGGCGGCGCGGATCGCCACGCTCGTGGCGGCCGAGCCCGCGCCGACCGAAGCCCTCGTCAAGAAGCACCTGCGGCTCGGCCGGATGCAGCGCGTGACGATTCGCCCGAACGTGTTCTCGTTCACGCTGTTTCCGATCCTGTGGGCGTCGGCGTATCTCAAGTGGAATCCCGACGTGTACTTCTGGGAGAAGATCCGGCCGCTCTCGCCGCTGCCGATGGAGTATCGCGAGCGTTACAGCAACGTCCAGGCCGTGATCGGCCTCGAGGCCCTCAAGCACCTCAACGAATGGACGGCGGTCACGCAAACTCACGCGAAGCGCGTCATGGAGATCTTGCGCCCCGTCTTCGGCATCCGGTTTCCCGAGGTCCCGGATGATCGCACCCACGCGTTCTACCAGTTCTGCGCGTACCTCCCGAATCGGGATGCCTCGGTGCTGGCGTGCCTGAAACGCGGCGTCGATCTCGAGACGCTGCACGTTGACGTGTGCCCGCACATGGCCATCTTCGGCGGCAGCAAGGCGCCGGTTCCGGGCGCTGACGCAACGACCGCCGCCGTGCAGATTCCGGTGTACGAATCGCTCACACCCGCGCAGGTCGAACGTGTGGCGCAGGTTGTCGCCCAATCCGCCGCGGCACGATGATCGGCGACGCGCGATGGCTGACGTACCCGCTTATCGCGGTTGCGGCCTTTGTTGAAGGCGAAGTGGTGTTTGTCGGCGCCGCGGCGCTGGTAAGCCAGGGCGTGCTCGGGGCGTTGCCGGTCATGCTGTGGGGCGCGCTCGGGGCCACGGCCGGAGATCAGCTGGTCTTCTACATGCTGCGCGGACGGGCGCGCCGCTGGCTCGACCGGTGGCCGCGCCTGATGAAACTCGGACAGTCCTTCGCGCCCCGTGTGAGGGATCGCGAGGTCTTCGCCATTCTGGTGATTCGCTTCGCCCCGGGGCTGCGCATCGCGATCGCGGCAGCCTGCGCCTACGCCAACGTGCCGGCGCTGAAGTTCAGCACGCTCAGCGTGCTGTCGTCGCTGGCCTGGGCGGCAACGCTGCTCGGCCTGGTTGCGTACGTCGGCCCTACCGCGCTTGACCGCCTGGGCGTTGATTCGTGGCTGGCCGCCACCATCACGGCGCTCGTGATGGTGGCGGTCTTCTTCTGGGGTAGTCGAAGAAACCGAACGTCGCTCGAGTCGACCGACGCTACTTGATCGTGATCGTTCCGGCGCCGGCCGCGCTGGCCACGGCGTTGAACGTGGCGACATCGGTCGTAAGCACCTTGGTCGCGCTCGCCAGCAGCTTCTCGACCTGCGGCTTGAGATCCGCGTACCGCTCGGTCACGCCCTTCGGAAGCTTGCGCTCCTTTTCGACGATCCCGCCGTAGAGTTCGAGGATCTGATTGTCGATGCGGCCCGGGAAGTTCAGCGCGTCCTGACCCGCGGCGCCCTGCAACTGCGTCAGTTCGCCATGTACGGCCTGGAGGTTCGTGACGAACGTCTTGGCCGCCGCGGCCACCGCGCTGGTCGGGCCGGCCTTCTCCGCGATCGCCTTGGCCTGCGCCGTGGCATCGCGCATCTTCACCACGTCGTCCCACACGTTCTTGAGCCAGCCGCCGACTTCGTTCGCCATCTTCAGCTGCTCGGCGCCCTCGAGATCGGTCATCTTGCCCAAGCGCGGATCGCTGTCGAGACGGAACGTCTGCGACTCTGACCACGAACCGGACGAGACCTTGACCGTGTAGGTGCCGACCGAGGCCTTCGGTCCACCGCCACCGCCGCCACCCCACAACACCAGGTTGGCCGGCCGAGTGAACGGCGCGGGATAGGAGTTGTTCGGGTTCCACGTGACCTTGTTCAGCCCGGCTTTCGCGTACACCGCGTTCGACGGCCCGCCGCCACGCCCGAACCCGCGGCCGCCGCCACCACCACGACCGCCGCGTCCGCCGACCGCGGCCGGGGGCGCCGCCGGTCCGCTGCCCGGCTGGCCGGTCGCCGTCCAGACCACCGTGCCCTTCGCGTCCATCACGCTGATTTGCACCGGCGCCGCCGGCTGCTCCTTGAACCAGTAGTAGATCGCGGGCATCGGGCCGCCTTCGCGGTACCCGTCGGTCGCCTTGAGGAGCGCCGCCGGCGCGCTGTCCATGCCGGCCTTGATCTGCTCGACCGCCGCCAGTCCGTCGAGGATCCAGAATGCGCGGCCCTCGGTGGCGACGATCAGTTCCTTGCGGAACACGCGCAGGTCCATGATCGGCGTGATGGGCAGATTCATCTGGAACTTCTGCCAGTGCGCGCCGGTGTCGAACGTCACGTACATGCCGTACTCGGTGCCCGCGTACATCAGGCCCAGCTTGTCCGGATCCTCGCGCACCACGCGCACCGAATGCCCGACGGGGATGCCGTTCGTGCCGTCCGCGATCCGCTTCCAGGTCTTGCCGAAGTCGGTCGTCAGATACACATACGGCGTGTAGTCGTTCAGCATGTGCCGGTACGCCGTGACGACGGCGCGTCCCGCCAGCTTCGGATTGAGATCGATCGCGTTGATCGTGGCGAACTCCGGCAGGCCGGGCGGCGTGATGTTGCTCCACGTCTTGCCCGCGTCGCGGGAAATGTGGAGCAGGCCGTCGTCACTGCCCGCCCAGAGCAGGCCGGGGGTTGCCGGGGATTCGTCGAAGGCGAAGATCGTGTCGTACACCTCGACGCCGGTGCTGTCGCGCGTGATGCCTGCGCCGCCCGAGAAATCCTGCTTGGTCTTGTCGTTGCGCGTGAGATCCGGCGAGATGACGTCCCAGGTCTGGCCGCCATCCTTGCTGCGATGCACGTACTGCGACGTCGTGTAGACGATGTCGGGGTTGTGCGGAGACAGCCGGATCGGCGCGTTCCACTGCTGGCGATATTTCATCTCCAGCGCGCGCTGGCCGGTCTGCTCGTCCTCGTAGATCCGCACGCTCTCGTTGATGCCGTTGGTCCGATCGATGCGCACCAGCGTGCCGCCGTAGTTGCCGGCGTAGTTGATGTTCGGATTGCGCGGATCCACGGCGATGTAGCCGGCTTCGCCCGGGCCCGCCGCGATGTACGGCGTCACGCCATCGCTGGACACGCCGACGCTGCCGTTATCCTGCTGCGCGCCGTAGACCCAGTACGGCCACCGGCGGTCGTAGTCGATGCGATAGATCTCGGCCGTGGGCTGGTTGTCCTCGGACGACCAGGTCGCGCCGCCGTCCGTGGACACCGCCGCGCCGCCATCGTTCGAGTTGGCGAGGATCTTGTTGTTCTTCGGGTTGATCCAGAAGTCGTGGTTGTCGCCGTGCGTGCCCCGGAACGGCGCGAACGTCTTGCCGCCGTCGGTGCTCTTGTAGATGCCGGTGTTCAGGCCGTACACCGTGTCCACATCCACCGGGTCCGCGTAGATGCGGCAGTAGTAGAACGCGCGCTGCTGAAGGTTGCGCGTGGAGTTGGTCCGCGTCCACGACGTGCCCCCGTCGTCGGAGCGGAACACGCCGCCCTCGTCGTTGGCGGCTTCGATCAGCGCGTAGACGCGCTTCGAATCCGCGCCCGACACGGAGACGGCGATCTTGCCCACCATCACCTTTGTCGGCAGGCCATTGGTCAGCTTCTGCCACGTGTTGCCGCCGTCGAGGCTGCGGAACAATCCGCCTTCCATGCTGCCCGACGTGATCGACCACGGCTCGCGCCGAATGGTCCACATCGAGGCGAACATCACGTTCGGATTCTTCGGGTCAATGGACAGATCCACCGCGCCCGTCTTGTCGCTGACGGACAGAATCTGCTCCCACGTCTTGCCGCCGTCCTTCGTGCGGTAGACGCCGCGCTCCTTGTTGGCGCCGAAGATGTTGCCGATGGCGGCCACGAACACGATGTCGGGGTTCGTGGGATGAATGCGGACGCGGCCGATCAGCCCCGCTTTCTCGAGACCCATGTGGGTCCAGGTCTTGCCGGCGTCGATCGACTTGTAGACGCCGTCACCGTTCGAGATATTGCCGCGCGGATCCGGCGAGCCGGTGCCGAGCCAGACGATGTCGGGATTCGAGTCGGCCACGGCGATCGAGCCGGTGCTGCCGACCGCAATCTGGCCGTCGGTGATCGGCGTCCACACGCCGCCCGCGTCCGTCGTCTTGAACACCCCGCCGTTGGCGGCGCCCATGTAGAACACCTGCGGCTGCGACGGCACACCGACGACCGTGTGCGAACGCCCGCCGCGGCTGAAATTCGTCAACTGTCGATACGTCAGCCCGCTGTAGAGCGACGGATTCACCGTCACGTTCGCGGTATCTGCCGCCGGCCGCTGCGCCGTGACCGGCCGCGACGCGACCGCCCCAACAATTGCCATCACGACCAGCGCGATTCCCGCCCGATGCACCCATCTCGCCATTGACACAACCTCCAAGGCGAAAAGCTTACTACGGAGCATCGGTAGCCGGCTTGTTCTTCACGGCCGCGCCCGTCCAGATCGCAGGCCGGCGAACGTCTGCGGTCATAATGTTTGCGAATGACCGGACAACTTGTGAGCCTTTGGCTGGCGGCAGCTGCGCTTGCGCCCCAGACTCCGTCGACGACTCCCCCGCCTCGCATGACGACGGACGTGATCGTCACCGCGACGCTCGCGCCAACGCCCGAGCGTGACCTGGCCCGGACCGTCACCGTGATGACTCGGGCGGATCTCGACCTCTTGGGTATGAGCGCCGCCATCGATGCGCTTCGGCTCGTGGCTGGGCTCGACGTCCGCGCCAGAGGCCCACGCGAGGTTCAGGCCGATCTTTCCATGCGCGGCGCCACCTTCGGGCAGCAACTGGTTCTGGCCGACGGCGTCCGCCTCAACGATGCCCAGAGCGGGCACCACAACGGCGAGTTGCCGATTCCGATGGTCGCCCTCGATCGCATCGAGATCGTCGGCGGCGGCGCGTCGGCCGTGTACGGCGCCGACGCCCTCGGCGGAGTCATCAACCTCATCACGCGCAGCGACGAACACGCGGCCCTCTCGGCGTCGGCCGGCCAGTACGGGCTGGCCGCGATGAGCGCCTCGATGGCGGGCTACGGCCTGCCGAAGACGTGGACACTGGCGGGATGGACCCAGCGCAGTTCCGGGTTCACGTTCGATCGGGACTTCGCGCTCGGTGGCGCGCTGCTCCGGGGGCAACTGCGGCCGGGTCTCACGGCCGACGCGCGCCACCAGCGCCGCGCGTTTGGCGCGAACGGGTTTTACGGCGCCTCCCCGTCGAAGGAATGGACCGATCTCACGCTGACGTCGCTCGCGTGGAACACGTCGCGCGGCGCCTGGAGCTCATCGGTGCGGGGCACATGGAAGAATCACGGCGACCACTTCCGCTGGGACGTCAACCGGCCGGGCTTCGCGGAGAACCGCCACCGCACGAACGCGGGCGAAATCGTCGCCTCGGTCTCGCGCCGCGATGCGGGCGGACGGGCCATCACGTTCGGCGCCTCTGGCGGCGCCGACATGGTGCGGTCAAACAACCTCGGCAACCACGATTTCTCCAGGACCAGCGCGTTCACCGAGATCCAGGCGCCGCTGACCTCGCGCGTCCTCGTGCAGGCCGGAGCGCGACTGGACTATTACTCGACGTTTGGATCTGAGCTCAGCCCGTCGTTCTCGGGCGTCTTTGCCACAGCGGGCGGATGGCGCCTGCGTGCCGCGGCGAGCCGGGCGTTCCGGGTACCGACGTTCACCGAGCTGTACTACTCTGATCCCAACAACATGGGGAACGCTGCGCTGGCGCCCGAGCGGGGCTGGTCGGTCGATGCCGGCATCGAATACGCGCGCGGCGGCTGGTCGTTTGCGGCCACGCCGTTCGCCCGCTGGGACAAGAACGTCATCGACTACGTCCGGCCGACGGCCTCGGTGCGCTGGCAGGCCGAGAACATCCGCGACGTCACCACGCACGGCCTGGAGCTCTCCGTCGCCCGACGCTGGAACGCCGCCATCGTCCGCGTCGCCTACACCGCGCTGGGCGTCAACGCCCCCTCGCTCAATCTGTTATCGAAGTACGTGCTCGAGTACGCGCGGCAATCCTTCGTGGCCGCGGCCGCAGCCCCGCTCGGCCGGTCGGGCTTCAGCGTCAGCGCCACGGCCGACCACCGCAGCCGGCTCGACGGCCAGCGCTACACGCTCGTTGACGCGCGCCTCAGCCACGCCTGGAGCACGCGCGCGGCCGCCTATGTGGACGCATCGAACCTACTCAATGTCGATTACCACGAGGTCGCCGGCGTGACGATGCCGGGGAGGTGGGTGTCGGTGGGAATTACAGTGAGATGACGTCCAAGGTCCAAGGTCCAATGTCCAAGGTCAGGACAAAGGACAAAAGGACGAAGGGTTGAACGGACTTAGTGGTCCGTTTCATAAGTTCACTAACGTTTTCTCTTGTACTGGACGCGAAGATATGACACCGTACTTCGCACGGACCGGCACCGCATCCGATGCCTCGGCAGAGCCCCTTTCGGATCGATCTCTCCCCCGCCGAAGCGCGCGCGCTGACGGCGCGCGCGGCGAAATACACGCGCCCGTACTTCGAGGTGCTGCGCGCCAAAATGATTCTGCTCGCGGCCGAGGGCTGGTCCAATGACGCGATCGCTCGGAGCCTGCGGACGCGGCGGGAAGTGGTGTCGCTTTGGCGGAAGCGTTTCTTTGAGCAACGCTTGGCCGGCCTTGAGGATCAGCCACGCTCGGGGCGGCCCCGAGCTTTTTCCCCCAGAGGTCGTCGTCACGGTCAAGGCGCTCGCGTGTGAACCACCCACGTGCGGCCCACTGGCGCGCTGGAGCACGAGCGAGCTGGCGGCCGCTGCACAACGGAGCGGGCTGGTGGCGTCCATCAGCGGCAGCACCATCTGGCGGTGGTTGCACACGGACGCGATTCGGCCGTGGTTCCACCGCAGCTGGCTCTTTCCGCGCGATCCCGACTTTGCCACGAAAGCGGGTCGGATCCTGGACTTGTACGAACGGGTCTGGGACGGGCAGCCGCTGGGGGCAGGGGATTTCGTGATTTCGGCCGACGAGAAAACCAGCATTCAGGCGCGCCGCCGCTGTCACCCGACGCGGCCGCCGGCGCCCGCCACCATGATGAAGGTGGAGCATGAATATGAGCGCGCTGGTGCGTGGGCCTACTTGGCGGCCCTGGACGTGCATCAGGCCCGACTCTTTGGTCGCTGCGAATCGACGACTGGCATCGCTCCGTTTGACCGACTCGTCAAGCAGGTCATGACCACGCCACGCTATCGTGACGCTCGGCGCGTCTTCTGGATCGTCGACAATGGCTCGTCGCATCGCGGCGCGCGCGCCGTCCACCGCTTGCAACAGCAGTATCCCAATCTGATCCTGGTCCAGGGGCCTATCCATGCGAGTTGGCTGAACCAAATCGAGATTTACTTCTCGATCGTGCAACGCAAAGCCCTGACGCCCAATGACTTCGATTCCTTGGCGGCCGTCGAGCACCGGCTCCTGGCATTCCAGCGTCACTATGAAACGCTGGCCAGACCATTTGAGTGGACCTTCACGCGACGCGACCTGGCCCGCCTACTCACAAAACTGAGCCTTCCGGAATCGAAGTCGATCGCCGCGTGAGACATACGTGTACGAACTTATGAAACGGTGTAATTAGGACGAGGGCGGACCCTGGACCCTGGACTCTGGACCCTGGACCCTGGACGACGTCTACAGGAATAAAGTGAAAAGTTGGTCGGGGCGAGAGGATTTGAACCTCCGACCCCTCCGTCCCGAACGGAGTGCTCTACCAGGCTGAGCCACGCCCCGACAACCGGACTATCTTAC
>JAKALV010000320.1 GCA_021824055.1 Acidobacteriota bacterium | reverse complement strand
GTACGCAGCCAGTCTGCCGGCCTGCTACCTGATGAAGAAGGGCGTGCCGGCGCTCTACCGGACGGAAAAGCTCGCCGAGCAGGAGTACATCTTTCAGCGCATCTACGAAACGGGGTTGATGCTGGAAGACGTGATGAAGGCCGGCGGTCTCACGGTGGTGCGCGACAACCACGTGCATCAGGACGAATTGCTGGCCGGCATCCTGCGCCGGCACGATCCCGACGGGCAGTGGGCCGCGCATTTCGGCGGTCTTCGGCGCGCGGCCGGACCGGCGGCGGCGAGTCCGGACGCGGATGCCGTGCGCCGCGACTTTGACGCCGCGAAGAGCGAGTCCACGCGCTACATCTGGGGCAGCGGCTACATGGCCGCCCGCAAGGTGCGCTTTCTGCACGCCGCGATGCGGCTGATGCTGCAGGATCCGAATCTCGGCCGGCCCGCGGCGCCGGGCGAGCACGCGAAGACCTTCATGGAGAACGCGGCGAGTCGCGCCGGCACGTGGGACGTCGCCGAGCTCGGCATTCCGATCAACCAGGAAGACCTCGCGTTCGTGCTGCTCACATTCGGGTACCTGATCCCGAAGGGCATGGAAGTCTGGGGGCGCAGGATGCCGCGCGCCGAGAAGGAGGCGTTCCTCCACTTGTGGCGGGTCGTCGGTCACGTGATGGGCATTCGCGACGACCTGATGACCGACAACCTCGACGAGGCCGCGGCGCTGTACGAGCAGATTCTCGAACATAACGGCGGCGGCTCCGATCAGGGACAGATTCTCGCGTCGGCGGTCATGGATTTTCTGCGCAGCTACATCCCGGCGCGCTTCGGCCTGGACAAGATCATCCCGGCATCGCTCATCATCGATCAGCTCGGCACGACCTGGGCGCCGATGATCATCGCCAAGGCGGACTACGACGCCGCGCGCCACCCGCTCGCCCGCGGCTGTCACGCGCTGGTGCGCGCGAGCGTGAGAACGTACTTCTGGATGCGGCAGCACATTCTTCGCCACCTGCCGGTGGTCGGCTCGGTCGTCACCGGCATCACGAGCCGCGCCGCGAACACGCTGATCGACAGCTGGCGCGACTCGTTCCGCCGCGAGCCGTTCTACATTCCGGCGCAGGCCACGCGGTGGATGCCGGACCGCGGCGTCACGCCGGACTACAAGGCCAGGCTGCAGGCGTGGCGGCAGCGTTTGTTCGACACGATGCTCGCGGGACTCGTGTCGCTGATCGCGGCGGGATTCAGTCTGTCGTTCGCCCTGGTGTACTTCCTGCTCGACTGGCGCCATGAGCGCAATGTGTCGCTCGGCATCGGCGTGGCCGCCTTCGCGCTCGGCGTGCTCCTGCTGACCGCCGTGCTCACGCGCGTGTCGAACAGCCGCCCCGCGCTCGCCGACGAACCGCGACCCTGACGCCTGGAGGGCCGGACCTTCAGGTCCGGCCGGACCGCGAACCGTGGAGGGCCGGACCTTTAGGTCCGGCCACATGATGTCGCGACCCCGGACCTGAAGGTCCGGGGCTCCAGCACGATTCATCGTCCTCGGACCTGAAGGTCCGGGGCTCCAGCACGATTCATCGTCCTCGGACCTGAAGGTCCGGGGCTCCAGCCGTCACCGTGGAGGGCCGGACCTTCAGGTCTGGCCGAACGATTCCCGCGCGACGAATTCCAGCAGTTCCGACCGCGAATACGTGGACGATCCCCAATGGGCATAGTCGTTCACTCGACTCACAAGGCCGGCCCTGACGGGGTTGGCGATGACGTACCCCAGCACCGGTCCAAGATCCTGGCCTTCGCGCAGCGTCCGATCAAAGAAGCTGGGCTGCCACAACACGGCGTTGTGCTGCTGGCGATACGCGAATGCGGTGCGTTGTTTGGCAATGCGAACGAACTCTCGAAAGTCACCGTCGGCCGACTCGACGGCAGCGACGGCGTGCAAGTGGTCCGGCATCAGGCAGTACGCAGAAATTGCCATGTCGCGGTCCGCTGCCGTTGAAAGAAATTGCGACACGACAAGGTCAACGACTTGCGGGTCAACAAAGAGCCGCCGACGCTGGTACGTGCAAATCGTCAGGAAATGGGCGCGACGGCCCACGTACTCGGAGTTTGGAAGGCGAGCGGGATGACGCATGGATGCACTGCATCTGCAAACGCCAAGCCATCCATGCCCCGGACCTGAAGGTCCGGGGCTCCAGCACGATTCATCATCCCCGGACCTAAAGGTCCGGGGCTCCAGCTGTCAGTGGAGGGCCGGACCTTCAGGTCCGGCCGAACGATCATTTGGCGGCCGCGTCGCGGCCCGCACCCGGCCCAAGGTGAATGCCAGGGTCTCGCGCGGAATGCTGGAGACCAGCGGCCGGATCATCCAGTCCACGCCGAACGGCAGATCCCGCGTGAGCGAGATCGACTCGCACTGCTCATAGGTGCCCTCGGGCCGCTGCTCGAAGGCACAGTAGTTGTTGAGCCGCCAGAGATATCCGGACGCCTGCTCAGCCGGCCGCGCGCGCTCGGTGGGCTGGCCGGCCGAGTCCACTTCCGCGATGCGGTTCGCCACGCTCTTCGTCCAGACCCGCCCCACCCCCACCGCGCGGTAGTCGATGACGTAGTCTGCGTCGATGACCACCGTCACCAGCATCCGGGTCGTGGACGTGCGCATGGCCACTTCATAGTGATCGCCGGTGTGCGCCAGCACCCGTGACCGGCGGATCATCGGCGCAAAGTGTTCCGGGTAGCGCTCGTACTGCCGCACGAACGCCACCGCCCGGTCCATGGTGACCCCGGGCAACAGCACGGTGCCGATCCAGTGATGAATCAACCCGCCCTTGACCGCGATCTCCGCGCGGCCGTCGAGCGTCTCGAGGCGCGTGACAACCACCTCACCCCGGTTCAGCCGCTGAAGCAACTGGCCGCGTTCCCGGTCGGGCTGCCGGTCGATCCACAGAAACGGCGACGCGCCCCGGATCTCGTCGTCCATCCGCTTTTCGGAGAGCTGCACGTAACGGTCGAACGCCGCGAGCGTCACGGGCTTGAGCTCGAGCGCCAGGCTGGCGAACGGAAGTGCCGACAGGCACACGATCGCGAGCGGCATCCTGACCGGCGTCATTCAAAGCACCTCGCCTGGGAATGCGCGAAACGCGCCCATTTGAGCTCACGCCGGTCGCGGCCCCACGGACTTCCCAGGCGCCGCCGCGGTCCCCCGTTTTTTGATCGCTCATCGCGGCCGGAAATATCAGACAATGGCCCGCATGCACAGAACACCAGCCATTCTTTCTCTGATTGTCGTTGCCTCTGTTTCATTTGTTATCGCCCAGGACACCGCCCGGCCGCCGTCCGGATTTTCGAAAGCCTCCGCCGACGCGAACGCCAGGTTCGAGAAGATCGCGCTCGACACGCCGACGCCCGCGAATGCACGCAAGTGGCTGGAGGCCCTCACGGCGGAACCACACGTCGCCGGCACGCCGGCCGAGAAGAAAGTGGCCGAGTACGTGCGCGACCGGATGACCGAGTTCGGCCTCGAAGTGGAAATGGTCTCGTACAACGTCTTCCTGAACCATCCGAAGAAGGTGTCGCTGACGATGACCGCGCCGACACGGCAGGAACTGGCGCTCGTGGAAGACGCCCTCCCGCAGGACAAGTACTCCTCCATGCCCGGCGAATTCCCGGCGTTTCACGGCTACGGCGCCTCGGGTGATGCCGGCGGACCGATCGTGTACGTGAACTACGGTGCGCCGGCCGATTACGAGC
>JAKALV010000040.1 GCA_021824055.1 Acidobacteriota bacterium | reverse complement strand
CCGGAGTTCTACAAGGTCGCGGTCTCCAACTCCGGCTGTCACGACAATCGGATGGACAAGATCTGGTGGAACGAGCAATGGATGGGATGGCCGATCGGGCCGGAGTACGCCGCGTCCTCGAATGTCGACCACGCGGCACAGCTGCAGGGGCATCTGATGTTGGTCGTCGGAGAGATGGACACGAACGTCGATCCGTCCAGCACGATGCAGGTCGTGAACGCGCTCGTGCAAGCGTCCAAAGAGTTCGAGCTCGTGGTGGTGCCCGGCGCCGATCACGGCGCGCGAAGTCCGATCACCGTACGAAAGCGCAACGACTTCTTCGTGCGTTATCTGCGCGGCGTGGAGCCGCCGAACTGGAACGCCGTGGCGGGCGCGCGTCCGGCGGGGACGGGGACGGAGCGTGATGAGGCCGGTGTGCTGGACGACGACGCGATGCCGTGGGTCGCGAGCGAGGAGTGGAACTGACTGGTTCAGTACCGATGTCCGGGTGCGTCCGGCAGAGGCCCCGGGAGCGTCTGTTCCCGCACCTCCTCGCTATCCGGCAAACCGTCGGTCACGCGCGAACACGATCGCCTGGGCCCGTGTCCACACGCCGAGCTTATCGAAGATGTTCGACGTGTGGTTGCGGACGGTCTTCTCGCTGATGTTCAGCCGCTCCGCAATGTCCAGATTGCCGAGACCGTCTGCCATCAGCGCGAGGATCTCCCGTTCACGGCGCGACAAAGCGCTGAAGGCCGCATCTTCGGTTGAGGCCGGAAACCCTCCGACGAAGTCCAGCACCGCGGATTGAAACCGCAACCAGGCGGGCTCAGATTCGAGAAGAATGTGATTCTTCGAGTCGAGCTCCACGAACTCAGCCCCGGTGATGCCGGTCGCCACCAGCCGTCCTTCCTCGATGGGCGTGATTTGATCCTCGCGGGCGTGCAGCACGAGCGTCGGGGCGCGCACGAGACCGAGCAGCGGCGTCACGTCCACGTGCGCGCGCGCCTCGAACAGTTGCGCCGCCAGTTCGCCGGTCGTCGTCTTCAAGCAGAGGTTGTTGAACCATTTCAGGTGCTCCTCAGTGCCGCCGGGAATGAATCGCGACGTGAAGATCTGACGAAACGTCGGATTGTCACGTCCCCAGCCGAGACGCGTGAGATCCACCATGGCGCGGTATTCCTGCTCGGTATGCGCCACGCCCCGCCGCCATGAACCGCGTGCGTAGGCGCCGTACAGGATGAGCCGCGAGACGCGTTGCGGATACTGTGCCGCATAGGCGATGCACGTCGCCGCGCCTTGCGAAATGCCGAGCAGCGTCACCGGCGCGTCAAGGGCCGCCGCCTCGATGACCGACTCGAGATCCGCGACCCAGCGATCCCGGGACAGATCGCCGACCCGCCGATCGCTCATGCCGCAACCCCGCTCGTCGTACCTGACGAAGCGAAAACGATTGGAAAAGAAGTGGAGCCAGTGCTGCCAGACGGGGCTGTCCCACTCGTACTCGAGATGCGTGAGCCAATTGGCCGCCTTCACGACCGGAGCGCCCAGGCCGGCGTCGGCCCAGGCGAGCCTCACGCCGTCTGACGCGGTCACGTAGTGGATGCGCTGCCGACCCGTGGTGGCCATCTGAACTGAATCCGGCGACGATCGGGACATGTGTCCCGGCCGGCACACCGGGATTCTAGCCGAATCGGGACATACCACCCATCGCGCGCCGCAGTCCCGCGGTCTACCGTGTTCGACAAAGGGGATCGACATGGTGAAGCGACTCGCGTGTTTCGTCTACGGGATCCTGGCGTACCTCATATTCTTCGGCACGTTTCTCTACGCCATTGCGTTTGTCGGCGGCTTCGCCGTTCCCACGCGGTTGGATGGTCCGCCCACGAACTCGACGATGGCGGCGCTCGCCGTGGACCTTGCGCTCCTCGGTACGTTTGCCGTCCAGCACAGCGTGATGGCGCGGCGCTGGTTCAAGGAATGGTGGACGCAGTTCGTGCCGTGGACGATCGAGCGGTCGACCTACGTCCTTCTGGCCAGCCTGACCCTGTGGCTGCTGTTCTGGCAGTGGCGCCCGCTCGGCGGCGCGATCTGGAGCGTCGACCTGCCGGCCGCGAGGCTGCTGCTGTGGGCCCTGTTCGCGGCCGGCTGGGCGATCGTTTTGCTGAGCACGTTCCTGATCGACCACTTCGACTTGTTCGGGTTGCGTCAGGTCTGGCTGCCGCTGGTCGGGCGAGCCTACACCAGACGCGCGTTTGTCACACCGGCGTTCTACCGGTACGTCAGGCATCCGCTGTATCTCGGATTCCTGCTGGCGTTCTGGATGACACCGGTCATGACCGCCGCGCACCTGGCGTTTGCCCTCACGACGACCGCCTACATCCTCGTGGCGATTCAACTCGAGGAACGGGATCTGGTGCACGTGCACGGCGCCGAGTACGAGGAGTACCGGCGGACCGTGCCGATGCTGCTGCCGTCGGGCCGACGCGTGAACCGATAGCCGGCCCACGAACTCCCAGCGTGTGCCTGGCGGTGGTTTCTACAGCGTGACGGTTACGGGACGTCCAGCGACCCGCAGCGTCTTCGTTACGTCGCGGCCGGCCAGTCGTGCGACGAACGTACGGGGCACGCGCGCGTCGCCGCCGCCGACGGTCAGCTGCCTCGTCGCGTCGCTCCAGCGGAACGTGGCGCGCGACGTGCCGGCGTTCTTCCGGTAGTTCAGCGTCGCGCCGTCGTCCTCATAGAGCGATGACGCGCCGTTGGCGCCGGGATACACGACCAGCGTCACCGGCTCGCTCGATGGTTCGGCGGTGTACTGCTTCACCGGACCCATCGGGATGATGGCGCCGCCGCGCACGTAGAGCGGCATCGTCGCGAGATCGACGGGTCGCGTGATCTCGCGGCCGCCGGAGACCGGCTGCTCGGTCCAGAAGTCGATCCATGGCCCGCTCGGCAGATACAGCGTGCGCGTGGTCGCGCCCTTTTCGACCACCGGCGCCACGAGCATGTCGGGCCCCCACATGTACTGATCGCCGCGGTTCACGGCGGCCGCGTCGCCGGGAGCGTGCAGCCACATCGCGCGGATGATCGGCAGGCCGGTGTCGTGGCACTCGCGCACCGCGGTGTAGAGATACGGCATCAGGCGGTAGCGCAGTTCGAGAAACGTCTTGCAGATCGGCTCGACGGCGGCGTTGTGCAGTTCGCTCTCCGGCGGATCCTCGGCGCCGTTCGTGTAGCCCGACACCTCGCTGAAGCCGAGCTCGCCGGTGTTCCATCCCCACGGCAGCCGGAGATGCCACGTCCGCCCGTGCGCGCGGAACAGCGGATTGAACGCACCGAACTGGAACCAGCGCACGAAGAGCTCGCCGGTGAATTCCGACGTCGGCACGAAGCCGCCGATGTCGGTGCCCCAGTACGGAATGCCCGAGAGGCTCGTGTTGATCGCGTTGGGCACATGCGTCTTCAGCGTGTCCCACCGCGAGTAGACATCGCCGGACCACAGGAACGCGGCGCGGCGGGCCATGCCGACGTAGCCGTTGCGATGGAGCGCATACGGGCGCTCGTTCGGGCGATACAACAGCGAGCCGTCGTAGTACATGATGTTGCGCGCCAGGCGCGACGGCGCGTCGAGGCCGTCGCCTTGATCGGGCCACCAGCCGTCGACGCCGAGATCGAACAACGGCTTGTGCGCCGGCCAATAGCAGCTGACCTGACGATCCGGCGGCCAGTCACCCGCCGATCCTCGGATGGTGCCCGGCACGCGGCCGGTGGGCAGCGGCGGCGCGGTGCACGGATCGCTGACCGATCCGGTCAGCGTCTTGCCCTCGAGCACGATGTGCAGCACCACCTTGAAGTGCTCGGCGTGCAGCTCGTCGATCATCTTCTTGGGATCCGGAAACACGTCGGGCTTCCATGTGAATTCGCCGTTGTGCGTGTTCCAGCCCGACGGGCAGAAGTCCGTGCCGAGGTAGATGAGCGCGTCGCAGGGCAGCCGCTTGTCGCGAAACGTCTTCGCGACACCCAGCACTTCGTCCGGGCCGGCGAGCGTGCGATGCGACTGCTGGTACCCGAGCGACCACAGCGGCGGCATCTCCGGAAACCCCGTGATGGCCGCGAACGCCTTCATCAGCTCGGCAGGCTCTTTCGACGCGACCACGAAGATGTCGAAGGGCGCGAAGGCGTTGCCGGACGGCGTGAACACGCCCTCGGCGCCCGTGAGGTCAAACGCGCCGAGGGGCTGATGCAGAAACACGCCCCAGCCATCGGACGCGCCGATCAGCCACTGGATGGGCACGCGGCCGCCGTGTGTTTGCAGTCGATAGCCGCCCTGGCCGCTGCGATTGGTGTAGGTCGCGCCCTTCCGATCGAACTGCGGTCCGCCTTCACCGAAACCCAGCAGCGGTCCCTTCGGCAGCGAGAACGTCATCGTCGTGCCGCCGGCGTCGAAGGTGAGCCGCTGGATCGGCGCGCCGCGTTTCGCAATGTGCAGCGTGGGCGGCCCGGCGGTGAACTGCACCGACATGCCGTTGGAAAGCGTGGCCGTCCGCATGTGAGCGTCGCCCGCCGCGTGCGAGGCGAACGCCGGGGTCAGCGCGCCGTCCTGGGGCACGACGGCCGCGCGGTCGGCAATCGGCAGGAGCGTGATGCGCGCTCCCCACGGCTTCACCTCCGACACGGCCACGCGCACGGGCACGCCGTTGATGACGATGTCGCCCTGCTGGCCGAAGAGGACCGCGGGCGCCAGCATGGCGCCGGCGCCGGCGGTCGCGATCTGCTGCAGAGCCTGGCGGCGGGACAGTCGGCGCGGCACGGCTCGCGCCCTCAGCGCCGCGCGCGTTTCGGCGCGAACCGCGCCGGCGCGCCGATCGTGCGCCGGGCCGCCGCGGCACCCGCGGTCGACTCCCAGTTGAAGTTGCGGACGAGCTTGATCAGTGCCGCGGCCGGTTGGGACAGATAGCCGTCCTCGCGGTAGATCATCAGCGTCCGGCGCGGCATCTCGAGGCCGGCGAGCGGCACCCGGACCAGCGTGCCGTCGCGCAATTCATGCTTCACGGTGATGCCCGGCACGATCGCGACGCCGACGCCCTCCTGCACGAAGCTCTTCACGTTTTCGAAGCTCCACAACTCCGCGACGATGCGGCAGCGGGTGCTGTGCTGATCGAACAGCCGCAGGATCATCGCGGCCGTGGTCGCGCACCCGTGGTGCAGTACGAACGGTTCATCCGCCAGGTCCGCCACGGTGACGTCGGTGCGCGTCGCCAAGGCGTGCCTGGGCGAGGCGATCATCACCATCGTGTCCGTATGCACCTCCACGTGCTGCAGTTCGCGAAACGCCGGCGCGTCCTTCACAAACCCGACGTCCACGTTGCGGTCCATGACCTTGCGCGGGATCTCGGCGAGCGCGCTGCGGTGGATGCCGACCTTGATGTCGGGGTACTGCTGCAGATACGCGCGCATCGGTGTGGGCAGCAGGTACACGGCCGCAGACTCGTGCGCGGCCACCGTCAGCGTGCCGGCCTTCATCGCCCGCAGGTCGGCCACGCGCTGCACGGCTTCATCGCGCAGGTGCACCATCCGCCGCGCGTAGTCGGCCAGCACGCGCCCGGCTTCCGTGAGCGTCACGTCGTGAACGTCGCGCGCGAAGAGGGGTGCGCCGATTTCGTCCTCGAGTTTCTTGATGCTCTGGCTCACCGCCGGTTGCGTCCGGCTCACGCGCTCCGCGGCGCGCGTGAACGTACGTTCCTCTACGATGGCCAGAAAGTGCTCCAGTTGCAGTAGATCCATGCGCCAGATATTACGATGATTTGTCTACAATGCCGTTCATGCGGATGATCCTGGCATTGCTGGCGGCGGCGCTGCTCGCCACCGGGGCCCCGGCGGCGGTGCAGTCCCCTCGCGAGCCGCCCAATACCGCGGCTACATTGACGGCGTCGTCCGGCCGCGTGTCGCTCGCGTACGAGGGGCGGCCCATCGTGGCGGGCACCGCGATCGCCGAGGCCGGTAGCTCGGCCGAGCGGCGCGTGGCCACAACGGCGTTGAACGGCGCCGTGACCCAGGTGGTGAAGTGGACCGCCGTGGGATCCGGACGGCTGACCTTGGATCTGACGGTCTCCGCCAGCCCGGATGCCATCGCGGTGGAAGCGGACCGCGGCGCCGGCACGCTGCCGGTTGTGCGGACCAGCATCGGGCCGAGTCACAACCTGCGGAATCGCGCGGTGTACGACCGGACCCGCGACTGGGTCGTGTCGATCGACGCCGGCGCGGCGCTGACGGTGACGCCGCTGGCGGCCACCGCCGCGGGCACCCGGTTTCGGATGCAGGCGTCGGGCGCGGAGATCGTGCTGCGCTTCCGCCCGCGCTACTACCAGAAGCACCGCGGCCTGAAGTACTTCCAGCCGTGGACATTTCAGCCGTGGCGGCAATCGGTGACCGGGTGGACGTCGTGGTACGCCTTCCGCGACCGCGTGACCCAACGCGACATCGACGAGACCGCGACGGTGATTGCGGACACGCTGGCGCCGTTCGGCTATGAGTATGTCCAAATCGATGACGGGTACCAGCAGAATCCGATCGGCGTGCCCGATCACTGGCTGACGCCGAACGACAAGTTTCCCGGTGGTCTCGATGGGCTGAAGGCGTCGATCGCCAGCCGCGGTTTGAAGCCGGGCCTCTGGACGAACGTGTCGTTCGCCGATCGCGAGTACGCGACGACGCATCCGGGCTACTTCATCAAGGACGCGACGGGGAAGCCGGCGCGAGGGAACTGGATCGGCTACGTGATGGACGGGTCGAACCCGCGCACGCTCGCGGATCTGGTCGTGCCCGTATATCGCGCGCTCAAGAGCGCCGGCTGGCAGTACTTCAAGGTGGATGCGCTGCGGCACCTGAAGTACGAGGGATACAACACCTACGCCGACTACTTCACCACGAAGCGCCTGGACCGCGACGCGGTGTACCGGCAGTTCGCGTCATCGATCACGCGCACGCTCGGCCCCGGGGTGTTCACGCTCATGTGCTGGGGCGTGCGTCCAGAGCTGATCGGCCTCTTCGACGGGTGTCGCGTCGGCAATGACGGGTTCGGGTACGGCGGATTCTCCGAGTACAACTCCTTCAACAACATCGTCTGGCGCAACGACCCGGATCACATCGAGCTCACAGCGCGCGACGCGTTCCGCGCGACCACGATCACCTCGCTCACCGGCTCGATCCTGATGCTCACCGATCCGCCCGCCGTCTATCGCACCACGCGCGTGGAGGCCGCCCGCCGCGCCTCACCCGTGCTGTTTGCGGTGCCGGGGCAGATCTACGATGTCGACCCGTCGCGATCGGACGCGATCGGGCGCGCGGACGTCGAGATGTCGGGCAGCGGCCCGCGCACGTTCGACGCGACGCAGGCCCTGTCCGTCCACTATCTCTATGCGGTCGACGTGAGCCGGCCGTACGAGCGCTGGATGGTGCTGGCACGCACGGGCGGCGACGATGCGCCGATCCGCTTCAGCGACCTCGGTCTGGCCGCCGATCGGCCGTATCTGGCGTTTGAGTTCTGGACGAAGTCGTTCCTGGGCGCGTTCACGAACGCGTTCACGCCGACCGCGGTGGATCCGCGATACGGGGTGCAGGCGATCTGCCTGCGCGAGCGACAGTCGCACCCGCAGTTCGTCGCTTCCAACCGCCATGTCTCGTGCGGCGCGCTGGACGTGTCGAACGTCGTGTGGCAGGACGGCGCGCTGGACGGCACGAGCGACGTGGTCGGCGGCGATCCGTACGAGATCTACCTGACCGAGCCCGACGGCTATGCGCTCGCGGACGCGCGGATCACCGGCGCCGAGCTGCTGGCGAATCAGAAGACGGGCGGGCTGCGCATGCTGCGCGTGCGCGCGGCGCGGAGCGGACCCGTGTCGTGGCACCTCGAGTACCGCTCGACGGCGGTGCCTCAGGGGCAGATCAGTTCAACGGTTGGAAAGTACGAACGGTAGCGCTTCGGATCGCGCGTGAGCAGACGGTAGCCGCCGATCGCCGCGTGCGCGCCGATGAAGAAATCGGGTAACGGCGTCCACTTTGTGCCGCCGCGCCGCTGATAGATCAGAAACGCCTTGCCGGCCAGAAAGGCGGCTTCGTAGGGCAACGGCTCCCGTCGGTACAGCTCGGGCGGCAACGCCAGTTGGAGATCTTCGATGTTGTCGTAGCCGACCGACACCTCGGCGTAGATGACGGGATTGATCACGAGCGGCGCCGCGTGGCCGGCCGACTCGATGGCCGTTGCGGACCAGTCGGCCCAGTCCTGGTGGCCCTGCGTGACGTCAAGAATGACGTTGCTGTCGACAAGGACGGGCTTCATCCTCGGGTGAGTGCCATGATCTGGTCCGTCGTCATCTTGACGGTGCCGGGATGGCGCCGCAGCGCCGCCACCGCCAACGCACCCCGGCCGGTGCCGCGGGCGGACGCTTTCTTCACGAGCCGCACGGCGCTGCCCTCGACCTTGAACTCGACTTCCGTATTCGGCAGCAGGCCGAACCGTTGCCGGATGCGCTGCGGGATCGTGACCTGGCCCTTGGACGTGATGCGCATGGTATTACTCCTGAAAGTAAGAATACACCTGATGCGAGTCCGGAGGGCTTGGTACACTGACGGCCAATGACATTGGTCATCATGGCCGCCGGACTCGCGTCGCGTTATGGCAGCACGAAGCAGCTGGAGGGCGTCGGCCCCAACGGCGAGTTGCTCCTCGAATACGCCATCTTCGATGCCCGTCGCGCCGGCTTCAGCCGCATCGTCTTCATCATCCGTCGCGAGATCGAAGCGGAGATGCGCGAATTCGCGGCCCGGCTGCCCTCAGATCTCGAGGTGGTCTTCGCGATCCAGGACCTCACGCAGGTGCCGGCATGGTTCACGCCGCCGCCGGAACGCACCAAGCCGTGGGGAACCGTGCACGCGCTGCTGGCGGCGCACGGTGTGGTCAGCGGCCCGTTCGGTGCAATCAATGCCGACGACTTCTACGGCGCGGAGGCGTTCGTGCAGGCGCGGGCGGCGTGTGACGTGGCGCAGGCGTCCGGGATCGCGTCGGCCGTGCTGTTCCCGCTGAACGCCACGCTGTCACCCAACGGGTCGGTGATCCGCGGCATCAGCCGCGTGGAGAACGGCTTTCTGGTGGAGCTCGACGAAGTGCGCGACATCGTGCGTGATGCCGGCGGCCTGCACGGGCGATTCGGCGCCGGCGTGCGGCCGCTCACCGGCGACGAACTGGCGTCCATGAACTTCTGGGTGTTCCCGCCGAAGGCGTTGCAGGATCTTCGGGAGATCTTCGAGGCATTCCTCAGTGCCAGGGGCACCGAGCCGGCGTCGGAATCGATTATTCCCGAGGCCGTAAGCAACCTGATCGCCAGGGGCCGCATGCAGGTGCGCGCGCTCTCGGCGCCAGGGCCGTGGTTCGGGTTGACCCACCCGGCGGATCGCGAAGACGTGCAGCGGGGCCTGCGCGCCTTGACGGAACAGGGCATGTATCCAACACCATTGTGGAAATGAGGCACCGATGAGAACCGTGCGCGTCCTGGCATTTGCGTCGATCGTCGTTGGAGCGGTGTGGCTGATGTCGCCGGGCGGGGCGGCGGTCGACGTGCGGGCCGACGGCCAGGGATCGTCCTCGGCGGCGGCGCGGCTCGACACGGACTACCCCGTGCAGCCGGTGCCCTTCACGGCGGTTCACCTCAACGATCAGTTCTGGGCGGCGAAGATCGAGACCAACCGTAGCGTGTCGATTCCGTTTGCGTTCCAGCAGTGTGAGATCACGGGGCGCGTCGAGAACTTCATCCGAGCGGCGAAGGCGATTCAGGGCACGATCGCCGATGCCGACCGGAAGATTCCGCCGTATCCGTTCGACGACACCGATCTCTACAAGGTGATCGAGGGCGCGTCGTACGCGTTGAGCGTCCACCCGGATCCGAAGCTCGACGCGTACGTCGATGGCCTGATCGACAAGATCGCCGCGGCGCAGGAGAAGGACGGCTATCTGTATCCCGCGCGTACGATCAACCCGGCGAAGCCGCACCCGTGGGCCGGCACGGCGCGATGGCAGCTCGAGAAGGTCGACAGCCACGAGCTGTACGAGGTGGGCCATCTGATCGAGGCGGCCGTCGCGCACTATCAGGCCACCGGCAAGAAGACGCTGCTCAACGTGGCGATCCGGTTCGCCGATCTGCTGACCGAGACGTTTGGTCCCGGCAAGCGCGCGATCTGGCCGGGACATCAGATCACCGAGATGGCGCTGGTGAAGCTCTATCGGGTGACGGGCAACGACAAATATCTCGCGTTGTCGAAGTTCATGCTCGACGTGCGCGGCCCCGACGGCGATCCGGGCTCCGGCCGCACGTACAACCAGTCGCAAGCCAGACCCGTGGACCAGACCGAAGCCGTCGGGCACGCGGTGCGCGCGGCCTACATGTACTCGGGCATGGCCGACGTGGCCGCCATGACCGGCGACCTCAGCTATCTGCACGCGATCGACGCGATCTGGAACGACGTCGTCGGCAAGAAGCTCTACATCACGGGCGGCATCGGCGCGAGCGGCAGCGGGGAGGCGTTCGGCGCGGCGTACGAGTTGCCGAACATGACCGCGTACTGCGAAACCTGCGCGGCCATCGGCAACGACTTCTGGAACCAGCGGCTGTTCCTGCTGCACGCCGACGCGAAGTATGTCGATGTGATGGAACGCACGCTCTACAACGGTTTGATCAGCGGCGTGTCGCTCGACGGCAAGGCGTTCTTCTATCCGAACGTGCTGGAGTCGCGCGGCCAGCACCAGCGCCAGCCGTGGTTCGGCGTGGCGTGCTGCCCGGGTAACATCACGCGGTTCATTGCGTCGGTCGGCGGCTACCAGTACGCGAAGCAGGGGCAGACGATCTTCGTGAACCTTTTCGCCGCCGGGACGGCCGACGTCGCGCTCGACGATGGCACGAAGGTGAGGGTCGTGCAGGCCACGCGGTATCCGTGGGACGGCAAGGTGACGATGACGGTGACGCCGTCGCGCGCGGGCCGTTTCGCGATGAATGTCCGCATCCCGGGATGGGCGCAAAACGCGGCCGTGCCGAGCGACCTGTACGCGTTTACCGACACCGTGACCGCGCCCGTCACGCTGACGGTAAACGGCGTGGCGCGGAAGGTGGCGCCGGTCAACGGCTACGCGCGGATCAACCGCGCGTGGAAGGCAGGCGATGTGATCGTGCTGAACCTGCCGATGCCCGTGCGACGCGTGGCGGCCAACAGCCAGGTCGCGGCCGACAAGGGACGCATCGCGCTGCAGCGCGGGCCGATCGTGTATGCCGCGGAGTGGCCCGACAATCCCGGCGCCTACCTGCGCAACTTGTACGTGTCCGACTCGGCGCCGCTCACCGCGGAGTTCCGGCCGTCGCTGCTCGGCGGCGTTGAAGTCGTGAAGACGCGCGCCACCTCGCTGGGTGTCAACGCCGCCGGCAAGGTCGAGAAGAAGGAGACGGAACTCGTTGCGATTCCGTACTACGCGTGGGCGAATCGCGGCAAGGGCGAGATGGCGGTGTGGCTGGCGCGGTCCGAAGCCAGCGCGACGCCGCGGCCGTTCCCGACCCTGGCGATGTCAAGCAAGGTCAGCGTGTCGCGCAAGAGCCATTTGCCCGAGCAGATGGTGAACGACGGCGAGGAACCGACCAAGTCGAACCGGACTGGCGGCAGCAGCTTCGACTGGTGGCCCACGTTCGGCACGACCGAGTGGCTGCAGTACGATTTCCCAAAGGCCACACCCGTTTCAGAAGCGCAGGTGTTCTGGTTCGACGACACGGGCTCGGGCGGCGTCAAGGTGCCGGCGTCGTGGCGTCTTCTATATAAGGATGGCGACCAGTGGAAGCCCGTGGAGAACACGGCGCCCTACGCGGTTGCCCTCGACAAGTACAACGTCGTGACGTTCACGCCAGTGACGACGACGGCGGTGCGGCTCGAGGTCACGGCCCAGAAGGGCGTGTCGTCGGGAGTGATCGAGTGGAAGATCAAGTAACCGGGCGGGGCGCGGACCGCACTCAGACACGACTCAGACAGTGAGGCAGTGAGGCAGTGGGGCAGTTCAGTTCATTGCCCAACTGCCCAACTGCCCAACTGTCCAACTGGTGATGTGTTAGTCTTCGCGCGTTCGTCCCGGACTGAAATCCCCCATGGAGAGGGTTATGAAAGACCGACTGACACGCTCATCGCGCTGGTTCTACGTACTCTTGCTGCTGGCGGCCATCGCGCCGTTTGGCGTGTTCGCTCAAGCGGGCAGGCCGGCGCAGAAGCCGACGGCCAAGGTCGCGGCTCCGGTCGTCCCGGTGGCGCCGGAAGTCACGTCGCAGGAAATGCCGTTCTCCGGTCCGGGCTGGCAGGACGCGGTGATCAAGCAAGAGGGCTACGTGATGCCGCCGAAGGAACTGGCGGACGCCGTGCTCGCGAAGCGGTATTTAAACGTCACGCTCACCAACCTCAGCCCCGACAAAAAGTGGGCGCTCTTCCAGGTGGGCGACGGTCCCGTGGTCATGAAGACGTTCTCGAAGCCGTTTGACGAGCTCGGCGGCGTGTTCATCGACGCGAAGGCGAACCGCGTGCGCACGCTGACGATCTCCGACGGCGTCGGCATCGACGTGATCTCCACCGTGGACGGCACGCGCAGGTCGATTGCGCTGCCGGCCGGCTCGCGCGTGTCGAATGCCACGTGGACGCCGGACGGCAGGAATATCGCGTTTTTCGTGCACGGCGACACCGGCACGCATATCTGGATGGCTGACGCCGCGACGCTGGCGCCTCGTCAGGTCACCAGGACGCCGATTCTCGCGACGTGTGTGTCGACCTACAGCTTCTCGAATGACGGCAAGCAGCTCTTCACGGTGATGCCGCCCGACGCCCGCGCGCCGCGGCCGGCCGCGCCGGCCGTGCCCGGCGGGCCGGAAGTGAAAGTGCTGTCGGGCCAGAAGGAACAGAACCGCACGTATCCGAGTCTGATGTCGACGCCGTACGATGTCGCGTTGCTCGAATGGCACGCGACCGGTCAGCTGGTGTCGGTCGACACGGCGACCGGCGTGGCGACGAAGATCGGCGCGCCGGCCATGATCACGGGGATCACCCCGTCGCCGGACGGGCAGTTCGTGCGCGTCACGCGCATGACGCAGCCGTTCTCGTACCTGGTGCCGGTCAGCAGCTTCGGGTCGGTGGAAGAGGTGTGGGACCGCAGCGGCAAGATGCTCACGCAGCTCACCGAGCGGAAGATCAATCTCGGTACGGCGCCGACCGATCCGACGGCCGATCCGGCGGCGGCCGGGGGCGGCCGCGGCGGCGCCAATCAGAACGGCAAGCGCGAGATCGCGTGGCGCGCGGATGGCGCAGGGCTCTCGTATCTCGAGCAGGAACCCGCGCCGGCCGCGCGCGCGGGTGATGCGGGGCGTGGCGCCGACACCGCGGTCACGCCGCCGGCCGGTGGGCGTGGTGCGCGCGGCGCGGATGGTAACGGTGTACCGCCGCGCAAGGATCGGCTGTACCAGTGGCTGCCGCCGTTTGCCGCCGGCACGGCCAAGGTGCTCTATGAGAACGCCACGCGGATGAACGGCGTGCGCTACAGCCCGGACGACTCCATGATCTTCTGGCGCGAGACGCAGGGACAGAACTCCATCGACTTCGCCGTGAACCTCGCCAATACGTCGGAGAAGTTCACGCTGGCGCGCTTCCGCACGGATGATCCGCAGGCCAACCCCGGCACGATCGCCGGCGTGCGTGGCGGCGGTGGTGGTCGTGCCGGCGGTGGTGGTCGCGGCGGCGGTGGCGGCGGCGCCGCCGTGCTCCTGTCGGCCGACAAGAGCGCGGTTTTCTATGAAGGGGCGGTCTACGACAAGGTGCCGGAGCAGACCGGCCCGAAGCCGTTCGTCGACCGGTTCGTCATCAAGACGGGCGAGAAGACGCGCATCTTCGAAGCCGACAACAACGGTGTCTACGAGGCGGTGGCGCAGATCATCGATCCGGACGCCAAGACGTTCCTGACCGTGCGTGAGTCGCCGACCGAGGTCGAGCAGACGTTCCGTCTGGAGAACGGCGCACGCAAACAGCTCACGGTGAACACGGATCCGGCGCCGGACCTGTCCGCCGCGCCCAAGGAGCGCTTCTTCGTGTCGCGGCCCGACGGGTTCAAGTTCAAAGTCACCGTCACGCTGCCCGTGGGCTACAAGGCAGGGACGCGCCTGCCGGCGCTCTTCTGGTTCTATCCGGCGGAGTTCGTCAGCCAGGAGGCCTACGATACGCCCGACCGCACGTTCAACAAGAACGCATTCCGCGACTTCAACGCGCGGTCGATGCAGTACTTCGTGCGGCTCGGGTACGCGGTGGTCGAGCCCGACGCGCCGATCGTTGGTCCGCAGGGACAGATGAACAACAACTACGTGAACGATCTGCGCAACGATCTCGCCACGGTGATCGACGAACTCGACCGGCGCCAGCTCGTTGACCGGCAGCGGCTCGCGATCGGCGGCCACAGCTACGGCGCATTCTCGACGGTCAACGCGATGGTCAACACGCCGTTCTTCAAGGCCGGCATCGCGGGCGACGGGAACTACAACCGCACGTTCACGCCGATGGGGTTCCAGAACGAGCGGCGCATCCTCTGGGACGCGCCGAACGTGTACCTCGACATGTCGCCGTTTCTGCACGCCAACAACCTCACCGGCGCGCTGCTGATGTACCACAACCTGCACGATCAGAACGTCGGCACCGATCCCGAGAACTCGATCCGGCTGCTGCACGCGCTGCAGGGGCTCGGCAAGACCGCGGCGCTCTACATGTATCCGTTCGAGGATCACGGCCCGGTGGCGAAAGAAACCGTGCTCGACATGTGGGCGCGCTGGGCCGCCTGGCTCGACAAATACGTCAAGAACCCGGCGCCGGCTGAAGTCGCAAAGCCGGCGACGAAAAGCGGAGGGTGGTAGACAGAACCTGGATTGGGTGATTGGGTGATTGGGTGAATGGGCGCCATTCACCCATTCACCCATTCGAGCACGCACCACCTCCGAGGCCCCCGAACCACAAGGTTCTACCCGAACCTCTCGAACTCGTCGAACTACTGCGACAATGTTCAGATGACCATCCATACTTTCCGCGCGGGGTCCTCGGTTGAGGACTACTGTCGCGCCTGCAAGACCGATCGCATTCACACCGTCACGGTCGCGGACGCGAGCGGGCAGCCGCTGCGCGTGCAATGCGGGTACTGCCGGAGCGAGCACAACTATCGCGGGGGACCCAGAGTGGAGCCCGCGGCCGCCGGGCCGGACCACTCCGCCCGCCTCGCGCGCGCCGGGCGAACCGTCGATGTGCCGCGCCCCGCGCGGCCAGTGACCGCTACCGCCGAGCCGATGGCCCTTGTCAGCGTTCGAGAGCGAGTGAGCGAGCCCGTCATGATCACCAACGAGTCCGTCGATCTGGAGTTGCTGCTGCGCCGTGTCATTCGTGAAGAGGCCGGCGTGTCCCCGGCGGTGCCGGCCGAAAAGTGGCGCAACGGGACGCTCGTGTTGAAGCCGGGCACCGACGGCCTGCAGGAAAAGACCTGGCCGATCGAGACGTTCTTTCACAAGATCGTCATGTTGCGCAACCGGCTGCGCACGCTCGAGCAGCAGGTCAACGCGTCGGACCTGCCGGAGGACGTCAAGGTGAAACTGCAGGGCTACATCAGCGGCTGCTACGGCTCGCTGACGAGCTTCAACGTGCTGTTCGCCGACGAAGCCGACCAGTTCAAGGGCGCCGCCGGCGACTAAGACGCGCCGGCGCCGGGTGTCATTTCTTCAGGCTGACGCGGAGACCGGCTCCGGCCTGGAGGCCACCGAGGGTGACCGACTCGACTCCGGTGATGTTGCCCGGGGCCGCCGTGTAGCGAATGAATCCGCCGATCCCGACGGTCTTCGTCAGCATCACGCGCACGTCCGTGCCGATGGTGTAACCCCAGAACGATTTGCCGATGCTGCCGATCGTGGCCGTGACGGTGGGCGATGTGGCTGACGCGCCTTCGGCTACCGCAATGCCCGTGACCGCGTCGTGCTTGACCGCGACCACCATGGGACCGGCCATGACCATGATCGACCTGCGGTCGGTGGACGACAGCGTGTAGGCCGCCAGCACGCCGAACCACGTCTCCTGGTGGGTCATGGCGGCGACCGTCGTGCTCACGCTGCGCGGCGCGTCAGAGAACAGCGGGTGCGGCACGGATGCGGACAGCGCGCCGTCGCTCGTGGCCTTGCGCAGCGAGACTGTGCCTGCCAGCGCCAGCTTGCCGTGCACCGGCACGCCGAGCGTGAGGTCAAACAACGGACCGCCGCTCACTTCGCGGCTCGTGTTGGCGAGCGCCGTCTGGTTGTAGACGGTGGCCGAGGCCGTGCCCTTGACCTCCACGGTCGTCACCTGACCTCCGGCGCTGACGTTCAGAAAGAATTTCTCCGCGGGCGCGGCGGTCGCCGCGGTTTGCGCGAACGCCGGACCCGCCGAAAGAATGACGCACGCCAGCGCGCCACAAACCATTCGTGTCATCACAGGAACTCCATGTGAGCCGGATCGACTGAGCCGGCGCCTTACTGCGGACGCGCGCGTGAACTGATCCACACGTTGCGGTAAATGGCGCCGGCCACCGACGCGGATTCGGCGCCGCTGCGGCCGGACGGCGCGCCGAGGTAGGCGTACCACGGCTCCGGGTCGTAGGCGCCGTTATGCGTGGGCACGCCCACGTTGTAGATCGTGGTCCCGTTGATGCCGCCGGCCTTGACGATGACGCGGACCTCGCTGCCCCACGAGAACTTCCAGTAGTACGTCGTGCCGGCGCTCAAATTGAAGACGGAATTCAATCGTGTGGCGGTGTCGGGCTCGTAGCGCTTGGTCAAGTCGGTCGCCGACCCGTAGAGGCAGCGGAACGTGATGGCGTTCGGCGGAAACCCGGCGGTGCCGCGATATTGAA
>JAKALV010000039.1 GCA_021824055.1 Acidobacteriota bacterium | reverse complement strand
GGCGCGCCAAGCGCAAGTTCAACCTGAAACGCCCGTACGCGCTCTACGTCGGCCGCATCGACGAGAACAAGGGATGCGCCGAGCTGTTCGACCATTTCATCCGGTACGCCACGATGTACCCGGACGGTCTCGACCTGGTGCTGGCCGGATCGGCGGTGCTGCCGGTGCCCAAGCACCCGCGCATCAAGCACCTCGGATTCGTGTCGGATGAGGACAAGTTCGACGCGCTCGGCGGCGCCGATTTCCTCGTGATGCCCTCCGAGTACGAGAGCCTGTCGATGGTGGCGCTCGAGGCGTGGGCGCTCGGACGGCCCGTGCTTGCCAACGGCCGCTGCGATGTGCTGCGCGGCCAGACCATTCGCAGCAACGCCGGCCTCTACTACGAAAACTTCGAGGAGTTCGCCGAGACGATGTACGCGCTCGAAGCCGCCGGCCCCCTCAACCAGGTGCTCGGGCGCAACGGCCGGGAGTTCTTCAAGCGCCACTACGCGTGGCCGGTGATCGAACGCAAGTACATGGAGATGTTCGACCGGCTGAAGAAGGACACGGCCACGACCGTCATGGAACCGCTGCCCGGCTGGTTCGCGCGCCGCCGCAAGAACGTGCCGCCGGCCGCCGCCGCCGTGGACGCCGCGCCCAAGGGACCGGTGCTCCGATAGCCATGAAGCCCCGCGTCCACCAGATCCTCGCCACGCTCGGATACGGAGACGCCATCGGCAACGAGGTGCTCGGCATCTGCCGCACCCTGCGCGCCGCCGGCTACGAATCCGAGATCATCGTGGAAACCGCGGACCCGCGGCTCGAGGACCTGACGGTGGACTATCAGGAGATGGTCGAGGATGTCGGCCCCGACGACCTCCTGATCCATCACTTCTCGATCGGCTCGCGCGCGTCGCGCACGGCGTTTGCCCTGCCGGCGCGCATGGCGCTGATCTACCACAACATCACGCCGCCCGAGTTCTTCCTCGGCGTGCATCCGCAGCTCGTCAAGCAGTGCTACCACGGCCGGCGCGAACTGACCGCGTACCCGGGCCGCGTGGATCTCGCCCTCGGCGACTCGGAATTCAACCGGCAGGAACTCGACGCCCTCGGCTTCGCCCCCACCGGCGTGCTGCCGGTGGTGCCGGACTTCGCGCACCTCGACATGCCGGCCGACCCGCGCGTCCTCGACGCCTACGATGACGACTGGACGAACATCCTCTTCGTCGGCCGTCTCATCCCGAACAAGCGGCCCGACGACGTCATTCGTTTCTTCCACGCGTACAAGACGTTGTACAACCCGCGCGCGCGGCTGATCCTGGCCGGGTCGTACAGCGGCGTCGAGGGCTACCTCGCGCAGCTCCACACCCTGATCGCCCGCCTCGGCGTCGGCGATGTGCAGATCGTGGGACAGGTCACCAACGCGGAACTGACGGGCCTCTACGATTGCGCAGACCTGTTCTTGTGCGCGAGCGAGCACGAAGGTTTCTGCGTGCCGCTGATCGAAAGCTTCTACAAGCGCGTGCCCGTGCTGGCCTACGCGGCCACCGCCGTGCCCTCGACGATGGACGGCGGCGGCGTGCTGTACGACACCAAGGATCCGGCACGCGTGGCGGCACTGATGCAGGCGATGCTGTCGGACCACGCGATGGGCGATCGCGTCCTCGCGGCACAGGACGCGGCGCTGGACCGGCTGCTCGCGAAGGATTTCGGCGGCACGCTGCTGCGTTTCGTCGATCAGGTGCTGTCGTCACCCCGCAAGCCCCTGCCGCCGGTCGCCTACGATTTCTGGCGCCAGTACAAGCTGGCCGACGAGCTGGCCGCCTTGCGGCATTATCGGCCGTCGGCCTTTCAGGCGCTGCCCGTCGCTCCGGACGAAACCGTTGTGGCCGAGCTGGAGCACCGCCGTGAGTAAGCCGCGGGTCATCAACCAGTGGATTCCGGCCGCGCATCGTGGCGACGCGGCCGGCGACAACGCGCGCGTGTTGCGGGACATGTTGCGCTCGTGGGGATACGAGTCGCACATCTTCGCCCTCACGATCGACGTTGACATGCGTGACGAGGCGTTGCCGTGGGGCGACGAGACCTCGCGCGAAGGCGACGTCACGATCTACCACTACGCCGTGCCGTCGCCGATGAGCGACGCCTTCGGCCGGCTGCCCGGCGCGCGCGTGCTCCACTATCACAACGTCACGCCCGCGCATTTCTTCGCGCCGTACGACCCCGGCATCGTCCGCATGTGCCTGGCCGGACGGGAGCAACTGGCCACGCTCGCCGATCGCACGGATCTGGCGCTCGGCGTGTCCGAGTACAACCGGGAGGAGCTCGAGGTCCTGGGATTTCGCGACACCGGCGTGCTGCCGATCGCCGTCGATACGGCGCGGCTGCGGAACGCGCCGCCCGTCCCGTCGCTCGACTCGATGCTGACGGGCCATTTCGTGAACATCCTGTTCGTCGGCCGGATCGCGCCGAACAAGAAGATCGAAGACCTGATCCGGATGGCGGAGCACTACAAACGGTATCTCGACTTCCAGTACCGCTTCATCTTTGTCGGACGGTACGACGCGGTGCCGCGGTACTACGATGCGATCCGCGGGCTGATCGCGGAGTACCGGATGATGAACGAGCGGTTCTGGTTTACCGGGCCGGTCCCGGACGCCGAACTGGCCGCATACTATCGGCACGCGCACGCGTACGTGTCGCTGAGCGAGCACGAGGGCTTCTGCGTGCCGTTGGTCGAGGCGATGGCGATGGACGTGCCGATTCTCGCGTATGGCGCCGGGGCCGTGCCCGAGACGCTGGGCGGCGCGGGGGTCTGCTTCACGCCGAAGGATCTCGAGCAGGCGGCCGAGCTGCTGGCCGCGCTCATTTACGACGAGCCATTCCGCACGCAGGTCATTACCGGCCAGCGCGCGCGGCTCCAGGACTTCAGCCGGGAACGCCTGGAAACCCAGGTGCGCTCGGTGCTGGCTGCGGTCGCGTGACGTCGCGGCAACGGGTGGATGCGTGAAGATTGCGTTTATCGTTCAACGGTACGGCACGGAGATTCTCGGCGGGTCGGAGTACCACTGCCGGCTGATCGCCGAACGGCTCGCCCAGCGGCATCAGGTCGACGTGTTGACCACCTGCGCGCGAGACTACATCAGCTGGCAGAATGACTACCCCGAAGGCGCCGACCGCATCCGCGGCGTCACCGTGCGCCGGTTTGCCTGCGCGCGCACGCGCAACATCCGGGAATTCAACGCGTACTCCGACTGGATCTTCGAGAACCGCCATTCCCCGCAGGATGAGATGGAATGGCTCAAGCAACAGGGCCCGTGGGCGCCCGGCCTGATCGAGTACCTCGAACGCCATCACCAGCAGTACGACATCCTGATCTTCTTCACCTACCTCTACGCGCCGACGGTGCTCGGCATGAAGATCGCGCCGGCCAAGAGCCTGCTGGTCCCGACGGCGCACGACGAGCCGGCGCTGGGGCTCAAGATCTACGAGAACGTATTCTCGAGCGCCGCCGGCATCGTGTGGAACACCGAAGTGGAACGCCGGATGATCACGGCCAAGTTCCGCCTGCGCGCGATCGTCGAGGATGTCGTCGGCTGCGGCGTGGAACTGCCCGAGGCGGGACTCGGCGAGGACGACGAAGACATGAGCGCGGCCTCGATGGTCTCGCCGCAGGCGATGCGCGAAGTACTTCCCGCGCACATTGAAGGTCCGGCCAACGAGTTCCGTCGACGGCATCGGATGCATGGCCCGTTTCTGCTCTACGGCGGCCGCATCGATCCGGGCAAGGGCTGCGAGGAACTGCTCGAGTACTTCCAGGCGTTCCTGCACGAAGGCGGCGACGCGTCCCTGATGCTGATGGGCGTCAAGCTGATGCCGCTGCCCGACGATCCGCGCGTGCGGTTCGCCGGACTGCTGCCCGACCAGGAGCGCCTGCACGCCCTGCAGGCCGCCACCGTGGTCGTGGTGCCGTCACCGTACGAAAGCCTCTCGCTGCTGGCGCTCGAGGCGTTCGCGGTCGGCACGCCGGTGCTCGCGAACGCGCGCGCCGAGGTCCTGGTGGACCACTGCCGGCGCAGCAACGCCGGATTGTTCTATGCGGACCGCTGGGAATTCACCGAGGCGCTGAAGCTGCTCTTGAAGGATGCGCCGCTGCGCCAGTCGATGGGCGTCAACGGCCGCGCGTACGTGGACAAGCACTACCGGTGGGACGTGATCATCTCGAAATACGAGCGGATGTTCACGCGGCTGCGCGGCGGATCCGGCGCGGCCGTCGCCGCGCCGTCGCGGCGCGAAGATCAGTCGCCGCCGGCGTCCGGATCGGGACGGCCGTCGGGCCGGTCCTCCAACGCGCGCTTCCGCCGCGGGCGGATGTCGTAGCGCTTGATCATCTCGTTGAGCGTGGTCGGCTTGATGTGCAGCAGCTCGGCCGCGCGCTTCTGCACGCCGCCGCTCGCCTCGAGCGCCGCTTCGATATAGCGCCGACGGTGCGTCGAGATCACCTCGTCGAAGTGGATGCCGTCGGCGGGAATACTGACATCCGACACCTCGAACGCCGGTGACCCGGTGACGTTGTCCGGAATCAACTCCGGCCCGATCTCGCTGCCGCCGCAGAGCACCACCGCGCGCTCGATCGTATTTTCCAGCTCGCGCACGTTGCCGGGCCAGTCGTAGGCCGTGAGCCGGTCCATCGCCGCGGGCGTGAGGAACAGGCGCGTCTTCTTGTTCTCCTCGCCGTACTTCACGAGAAAGTGCTGCACCAGCAGCGGAATGTCGTCCTTGCGCTCGCGGAGCGACGGCAGCACGGTGGCGATGACGTTCAGCCGATAGAACAAGTCTTCGCGGAACCGGCCCTCGTCCATCATCTTGTGCAGATCGACGTTGGTGGCGGCGATGATCCGCACGTCCACTTTGATCGTGTCCACGCCGCCCAGGCGCATGAACTCGCGCTCCTGGATGACGCGCAGCAGCTTGGCCTGCGTGTCGAGCGGAATGTTGCCGATCTCATCGAAGAAGATCGTGCCCTTGTCGGCCAGCTCGAACAGGCCCTTCTTCGGGGCCACCGCGCCGGTAAACGCGCCCTTGACGTGGCCGAACAGGTTCGATTCGAGCAGATCGGGCGGCAGGTTGCCGGAATTCACCGTGATAAAAGCCTTGTCGGCGCGCGCCGACTTGCGGTGGAACGCCCGCGCCACGAGCTCCTTGCCGGTGCCGCTCTCGCCCTGAATCATGACCGTCGTCCGGCTGGGCGCGGCGCGCGAAATCAGGTCGAAGACCTCGCGCATCTTCGGGCTGCCGCCGATGATCTCATCGAACCGGTGCGAGCCGGTCTGCAGGCGGTGACGCAGCTCGCGGTTCTCCTTCACCAGCCGCCGCCGCTCCACCGCGTTGCGCACGACGAGCAGCACATCGTCATTCTTGAAGGGCTTGGTGAAGTAGTGGAACGCGCCCTGCTTGGTGGCCGTCACCGCGTTGTCGATCGTGCCGTACGCCGTGATCATCACGACCGGCAGATCCTCGTCGAACCGGCGGATGTCTTCCAGCACATCGAGGCCGTTGCGGTCGGGCAGCATCAGATCCAGCAGGACCGCGTCGAACGAGCCGGCCTGCAGCTTGTCGAGGCCCTCCATGGCGGTGGCGGCGGTCTTCACGGTCTGGCCGTCACCCGACAACAGCGCGTCGAGCGCCTCGCGGATGATCTCCTCGTCGTCGATGATGAGAATCGTGCCGGTACTGCGCGACATCAGTGCGCCACCGCTTCACTGGCCCGCTGAACCAGCGCGGGCAGCGTGAGGGTGAACCGCGTGCCGTGTCCCATCGAACTGTCACAGATCAAAGTGCCACCGTGTTCCTGGACGATGCCGTAGGTGACCGACAACCCCAGCCCGGTCCCGCGGCCGTCGGTCTTCGTCGTGAAGAACGGATCGTAAATGCGTGAAAGATGTTCCGTGGGAATGCCCGTACCAGTATCCGCGACTTCGACCACAATCCCGCGCGAATCTCCGCGCGACGTCAGGGTGAGCCAGCCGCCGCGCGGCATGGCGTCGCGGGCGTTCAGCAGCAGATTCAGAAACACCTGCTGCAGCTTGTACTCGGCGCCCTTCACCAGCAGCCCGGTCGGCGCCAGCTCCTTGCGGACCTGAATGCGGCCGTTCCGGAACTGGTGTTCGAGCAGCGACAGCACGTCGCTGATGATCACGTTGACGTCCACCACGGTGGCCTCGCCATCGGATGGCCGGGCCAGATTGAGCAGGCTGTTGACGATCTTGGCCGCCCGGAACGTCTGACGCTCGATTTTCTCGAGCAGCTGCGTGTTCGGATCTTCCGGCGCGGACCGCTCGAGCAGCATCTGCGTGAAGCTTGAAATGCCGGTCAGCGGCGTGTTGACTTCGTGCGCGACACCCGCCGCCAGCAGTCCGATCGCCGCCATCTTCTCCGACAGGCGCAGCTGCTCTTCCAGATTGACCCGGTCCGTCACGTCCTCAAGAACGATGATCGAACCGGCCGTGATGCCGTCGGGGGTCTTGAACGGCGCGATGCCGACGTTCACCAGCAGGCGCTGCTCCTGCACGGCCAGCGGCACGCGGTACAGCGTGGTCGCCGACGGCGACTCGCGCCGCGCGTCGTAGAGGCTGTCGAGAAAAGGCTGGTCAAACACGGAGGACAGGCGCCGGCCGATCACGCGGCCGCGGTCAAGCCCCAGCAGATCCTCGAGGCGGCGATTCCATCGCAGCACGCGGTCGTCGAGATCCACCACGAGGAGGCCGTCGCTGAGCGACTCCACGACGCTGTCGCTGAACTGGCGCAGCCGTTCCACTTCCTCCGCCTTCGCGCGCAGCGCGCCGTACAGCCTGGCGTTTTCGATGGCGGTGGCGGCCTGAGCGGCCACGGCGCCGAGCAGGGCCATGTCCTCGCTGCTGAGCGGCTCGGACCGGCCACGGCGGCCGACCGCGAGCACCGCGATCGTCACGCCCTTCGACACGCATGGCACGAAGCACTCGAGACCGGCCTCGCGCCACTCGAGCGCCTCGTCACCCGAAAACCGCCGGCTCATAATCGCATCGTCGACCACGCTCGTGTGGCCCGCCAGCAGCCGCCCACCCAAGGACGAGGCGCGCAGGATCTTCGGCGCCGGGCCGTCGGCAAATCCGGCGGTCGCCCTCGGCAGAAAATCCCCGTCCGGCCGCGCCGGATCGCTCAGGAACAACGCAAGACGATCGGTCGCCAGCGTGTCGCGGACGCGATCCACGAGACGGGTGCTCAACCGGTCAAGATCCAGATCGCTGTTGAGCTCGCGCGCAAACGTCACCAGCGCGCGGCGATAGTCGTAGCGTTCGCGATAGTAGAGCCGGTCGAGCGCCGTCTGAATGGTCCGCCACAGCCACGGCGCGACCAGCGCCACCAGCAACGTGGCCAGCAGCGCAATGACGCTGTTCTGGTCGGCGTTCGTGCGAAACACGAACCCGACGAACTGCATCGTGCTGAAGTAGATGATGACCAGGCCGAGCGCCACGGCCGAAATCGCGAGGCCGCGCTTGATGATCACTTCGATGTCGGTCAGGCGGTAGCGGACGACCGCCGAGGCAAACGCCAGCGGAATCACGCCGAGCAGCAGCGACGCGTACTCGCCGCCCGGAACGGTGTAACCCAGCGCGAACGGCAGTCCGTACATCAGGATGAACGGCACGGCGCCGACGGCGGATCCCCAGACGATCCACCGCAACTGCCTCCGCGCGGTGACCGAGCGGAGGCGGCCCAGCACGCGCAGCATCACGCCCAGTCCGCTCACGAGCGCGAGCGACAGATACAGCAGGTCCAGCGCGTCGAGGCGCTCGAGCAGCCGCGCGCTCTCGGGCCCGCGCACGCCCCGCGCGATCAACACGATGCGCGCGCCGCCAAGCAGGAGCGCGGGCAGATACAACAGCGGGAGCAGCGCGCGGCCACGATCCGTCCGCGCCCAGGGCTGCGGGCGCTCGGGGAACACGAGGGCAAAGTGCAGGAAGAGGCCCGGCAGCATCAGCCAGGACGCGGCATCGGCCCAGTAGAACAACCAGTCACGAAGGTTGAACTCGCCGGTTTCCTTGAAAGCGAGCCCGCCGAAAAACGCCACGGTCAGCCAGAAGAAATGCAGCGTGGCGGGATCCGCGGGACGCCGCAGCCGAACCGAGACGCCGACAATCAGCGTGAAGATGCCGACCATCGCCAGCGAGTAATACAGCGCATGGTTCACCGTCGGAATGGGCTGCAGCACCAGCGGCACGATCTCGCGCGTCGACTCGCGCAGCAGCTGGTAGGTCACCGGACTGGTGTTGCCGTGCAGATGCTCCGTCACCTGGGACGGATTTCGGATTTCCTGTGAATCGATGGCCAGCAGCACATCGTTCGGCCGCACGCCGGCGCGATCGGCCGCCGAGCCGCCCGCCACCTCCCCGGCCACCACGTCCGCGCCGCGCTGCAGCCACAACACGCCATCTTCCACTTCGCTGCTCGTAAAGCGATGGAACAGCGCGAGGTTGAGCACCGCGAGCCACACCAACGTCACGGCGATCGCCACAGGGAGGGCGACACGGATCAGTTGGCGAAATGGACGCGAGGCTGGACTCATCTGGGCAGCAGGGACCGGTGAACAAGGAGCAAAGCCTGTTCCGTCTTCGATCGGCGATGCCTCAATGTAAGTCCCATCATATCAGCAGGTTACATGAACAAGACGAAACCTTGACCGCCCTCAATTCAAGGGGGTGGAATCGCCATCCACGTGGTTGGAGTGGTCAGAACCTCAGCTGCACACCGCCAAGCAGCCGCGTCGGTGGCGCCACGGTCAGCAGTTCATCGAACAGCGAGCCGGGCTGGCGAAGATCCCGGAAGAGATTGCTGATGGCGACGAGCACTTCGAGCCGCCCGCCGCGCAACGGCTGAAACGGCAAGGCCTGGCTGAGCTGCATGTCGAATCGCGCGCCCAGACCGGGCGTTGCGATGCCCACACGGCTGAATGCCGAGTTGACGCGGTACACGACCGACAGGCGTGTCGAAGACTCGGGAATCGAGACCTCGAGAGAGGTCAGCACATCCTGCACATGATCGGAGCCGCGCCGCACGACGGAGGGCGCGACCATCTGCGCCCGCTGACTGGTGCCGCTCGGCGTCCACTGCGTGCTGCCCACCGAGTACTCGATGCTGCCAGACAGCCGGGACGACATCGAGCCGGCCGCGCGCACCGTCCAACCGTCCACGGAAACCGCACCCACCGACGCGACACTGTAGTGCCCGGCCGCCCACAGAGACCCACCGGTGTTCAGACCGAAGATCGTGGCCACCTGATCGTCGGTGCTCTGACTGAAGCGGCGGACCGACACCGTGCGCCCCCCGCTGAATGCCTGCTCAAGGCCGAGGTCGAAGTGCCGCACGCGCTCCGCGCGGAACTGCCCGGTCCCTGACAGCGAGCTGAACGTTCGCTCGGGCGGCAACCAGGGGCCCGCGGCGTCCGGCGGAAGAAATTCAGTGCCGCCCGGCGCCACCATGCGCTGCGCGACCTGCCCGACGATCGACAGGTGGCCGGCCAGGTGCGCCCTCGCGCCGATCCGCGGGCTGAGCATATTGGGCGCCGGCGCGACGTAGGAATAACGGTCCCAGCGCAGCCCGTACTCCACATCCAATCCGTCGGTGATGCGCCAGCGATCGGACCCGTGGACACCGCCGACCGCGCGCGTGCCGCCGGGGATGTCCGACAACGACACCGATGTGGCGTCGCCGTACGTCTGCGTGCTGTACGCCATGCCGACCGTGTACGCATGGGTGCTTGATTCGCGTGCCGCGAACTCACCCATCAACACCCATGACGACAAGTCCGCGGCATTCATGGCGCCGCGCACGCGCCAGTCACCGAGGCGGCCGACCGGCGCGCTCAGCGACACGTAGGCCACGCTCCGCGGGCCTTCGGGTTGCGACCACCCGGTGGCCGAATCCACCGCGCTGGTCGTGAGGAAGTTGACCTGGCCGGTAAAGTTTGTGTCGGTAATAAACGACGTCGCCAGCCGCGCGGAATTGGTCAGGGCCCATCCGAAGAACCCGTTCGAGTGCTGGCGGAAATTCTGGTCGCGCGCCGCGTCGGCGACAGCGGGCCCGATGTCGCGCAGCACGGGCCGCTTGAGATGGCGCAGGCGCCACGCGGTCTCATCGTGAGGGTGATCGGGGTCGGGCTCCAGCGCGCTCACCGGCATCATCGGACCGCTGGCGATGCCGGCCACCATCACGGGCCTCGCCGACAATGGCGCGTCGGCCCGCCGGGTGACGATGATCATGCGTTCGATCGACGTGCTCGAGCGGACCATCACCAGGTCGCGATACGACGACGCGTACCCCTCGCGATGCGCGCGCAGCACGTACTCGCCCGACGGCAGGGACAGGCTGAACCGCCCTCCCGTGTCCGACAGCACGAATTTTGTGGTGGTGCCCACGGCGGAAATCATGACGCCGCCAACCGCCTCACCGCGGTCGTCGCGCACCAGACCCTGCACCTTGCCGCCGACAAGCGACGCCTGCTGGTACTGCGGTCTCTTGAGCTGAACGGATGACGGGCTCTGCCGCATTTGCGCCGCAGCCGTCGACGCGCACACTCCGGCCGCCACCAAACCACACGACACGACGAGTTGAGCGCGCACCCACTGCCTCATAGAGCCTCCGCGTCAATTGGCATCGTAGGTCATCACCCAAGTCAAGTCAAACCCTTCTGTTTTCAATAGTTTCCAGCCAGCCGGCGCCGGCGCGATGGTGGTAGACTTCCGCCGTGATTTCCAGCCTCCTGGCCCGCGAAATCCTCGATTCGCGCGGCAACCCCACCGTTGAAGTTGACGTAACGCTGTCCTCCGGCGCGCGTGGCCGGGCCGGCGTGCCATCGGGCGCATCCACAGGCACACGCGAAGCCCTCGAACTGCGGGATGGCGACAAGAAGCGCTACGGCGGGAAGGGCGTCCTCACGGCCGTCGGACACGTCAACGGCGAGATCGCGCGGTCGCTTTCCGGCCGCCCGGCGGATCCGCGCTTCGTGGACGCGGCACTGATCGCGCTCGACGGCACGCCCAACAAAGCCCGACTCGGCGCCAACGCCATCCTCGGCGTCTCGATGGCGGTCGCGCATGCGGCGGCGGCCGAGCGGGGCGAACCGCTCCACCGCTACCTCCGCACGCTGGCCGGCGACGATGTGCCGCCGGAGACGCTGCCGGTGCCGATGATGAACATCCTCAACGGTGGCGCGCACGCGGACAGCAACGTCGACTTCCAGGAATTCATGGTCGTGCCCGCGGGGCGCCCGACCTTTTCGGAGGCGCTGCGCGCGGGCGCGGAGACCTTCCACGCCCTGCGCGCGATTCTCAAGAAGCGCGGCCTCGCCACCGGCGTCGGCGACGAAGGCGGCTTCGCGCCCAACCTGAAATCGAACCGGGATGCGCTCGAGCTGGTCCTCGAGGCCATCACCGCCGCGGGCTACGCGCCGGGCAAGGACATCTGGATCGCCATCGATTCGGCGGCCAGCGAGTTCTTCGACGAAGGATCGCACACGTACATCCTGAAGAAGTCCGGCGAAGGCGCGCGCAGCTCCGCCGAGATGATCGCGCTCTACGAAGACTGGGTCCGGCAGTACCCCATCATCTCGATCGAGGACGGCCTGGCCGAGGGCGACTGGACCGGCTGGGCGGCGCTGACGCGCGCGCTCGGCACGCGCGTGCAACTGGTCGGCGACGACATCTTCGTCACCAATCCCGAGATTCTGGCGCGCGGCATTCAGGAAGGCGTCGCCAACGCGCTGCTCGTCAAGCTCAATCAGATCGGCACCGTCACCGAAACCCTCAGCGCCGTCGCGATGGCGCGGCGCGCGGGCTACGCCAGCGTGATCTCGCACCGCTCGGGCGAAACGGAAGACACGACGATCGCCGACCTGGCCGTGGCCACCGGCGTCGGTCAGATCAAGACCGGCTCGGCGAGCCGCTCCGAACGGATCGCCAAGTACAACCAGCTGATGCGCATCGAAGGCGCGCTCGGCGCCGGCGCCGTCTTCGCCGGCACGTCCGCGGTGCGCGCGTTCGCGCGGTAACGCGCCATGGCTCAGCTTGTCCTCCTGCGTCACGGCGAAAGCCAGTGGAATCTCGAGAACCGCTTCACCGGATGGACCGACGTCGATCTGACCGACAAGGGACGCGCCGAGGCGCAGGAAGCCGGCCGTCTGCTGAAGGCGGACGGCTTCACCTTCGACCTCGCGTTCACCTCAGTCCTGACGCGCGCCATCCGCACGTGGTGGATCACGCTCGACGAGCTCAATCTGTTATGGATACCGGTCGAACGCAGCTGGCGCTTGAACGAACGGCACTACGGCGCCCTGCAGGGACTGAACAAGGCGGAGACCGCGGCCAAGCACGGCGACGCGCAGGTCAAGATCTGGCGGCGCAGCTACGCCTCGCCGCCGCCGCCACTCTCGGTGGACGATCCGCGCCATCCGGCGCACGATCCGCGGTACGCGGGGCTCGCCCCCGCGGATCTGCCGGCCACCGAGTCGCTCAAGGACACGGTGTCGCGCTTCCTGCCCTACTGGCACGGCACGATCGCGCCGGCGATCACCGCGGGCCGGCGCGTGATCATCGTGGCGCACGGCAACAGCATGCGCGCGCTCGTGAAGTACCTCGACAACATCTCCGACCAGGACATCGTCGATCTGAATATCCCGACAGGTATTCCGCTCGTGTATGACCTGGACGACCAACTCCGGCCGCGCGGACATCGCTACCTCGGCGACCCCGAGGCCGCCAGGCGCGCGGCCGACTCGGTGGCCAGGCATGCCTCCGGCCGCGCCTGACGACCGGCTCAGTCACACGTCCGCTATTCGACTTCTTTTTTTTCGGCGGTCTCGTCGGCCGCGATGCGGAGCGACTTGAGAAAGCGTCGATCCGTGGCGGTCATCTCGGCCGCGGGACGCGCCGGCGATCGGCGCGCCGCCACCGGCCTGGCGATCGCGGCGCCGTCTGCGGCCGTTACAAATCCGACCGACGCATCGAGCGACAGTTTCAGTTCGTAGCCTTCGGCGCGGGCCTTGTCGCGGCAGGCTTCAATACGCGGATCCGCGGCGACTGCCGCCGCGATGGCTTCGGATAACTCCCGGGCCAGCTGTTGCATGACCGAATCGACGCGTGATTCCATGCGACCCTCCGTCAGCCCCCGGTCCGGGACGTCCGGGGCGATCATTTCATGACCGCAGCGCCGATCGCGCCGCTTTGGCGGCCATTGTACGCAGCGCGTGTACAGAGTGTCAACGCGCGCGACGGCGATAAAACGCTAAAATGCGACCGTGCTCGACGCCCCGGGAGAATTTCCGTACACACGCGGCATCCAACCGACGATGTACCGCGGACGGCTGTGGACGATGCGGCAGTACGCCGGCTTCGGCACGGCTGCGGAATCGAACGCCCGGTACCGCTACCTGCTCGCGCAGGGCGTCAGCGGGCTCAGCGTGGCGTTCGACCTGCCGACGCAGATCGGCTACGACTCGGACCATGCCATGGCGGCCGGCGAGGTGGGCCGCGTCGGCGTCGCCATCGACTCCATTGAGGACATGGCCGTGCTTTTCGGGGGCATCCCGCTCGATCGCGTGTCGACGTCGATGACGATCAACTCGACCGCGATCATCCTGCTGGCGCTCTACGTGGCCGTGGCCCGCCGCCAGGGCGCGCCGCTCGACCGCCTGTCGGGCACCATCCAAAATGACGTGCTGAAGGAATACATCGCCCGCGGCACGTTCATCTACCCGCCGCGCGCGTCGCTCAGAATCATCACCGACATCTTCGCCTGGTGCGAGCGCGAACTGCCGAACTGGAACACGATCTCGATCAGCGGCTATCACATCCGCGAAGCGGGCTCGACCGCGGCGCAGGAGGTGGCGTTCACGCTCGCCAACGCCATCGCGTACGTCGACGCCGCGCGCGCGGCCGGGCTCGACGTCAACGCATTCGGGCAACGCCTGTCGTTCTTCTTTGCGGCGCATAACGACCTGATCGAAGAGGTCGCCAAGTTTCGCGCGGCGCGCCGCCTCTGGGCCCGCATCATGCGGGACCGGTTCGGCGCCACGCATCCGAAGGCCATGCAGCTGCGGTTCCACACGCAGACCGGCGGCAGCACGCTCACGGCGCAGCAGCCGGACAACAACATCGTGCGCGTGGCGATCCAGGCGCTCGCCGCGGTGCTCGGCGGCACCCAATCGCTGCACTGCAACGGCCGCGACGAAGCCCTGGCGCTGCCCACCGAGGATGCGGCGCGCATCGCCTTGCGCACGCAGCAGATCATCGCCGCCGAGTCGGGCGTCGCGAACACCGTCGATCCGCTCGGCGGATCATGGGAAGTCGAGCGGCAAACCGATGCGATCGAACAGGCGGCCGAGGCGCTGATCGCGGCCATCGACCAGTCGGGCGGCACGCTCGCCAATATCGAGTCGGGCCGGATCCAGCGACAGATTCAGGACGCGGCGTATCAGGCGCAGCAGCAGATCGACCGCGGCGATCAGATCGTCGTCGGCGTCAATCGATTCCAGAGCGATGAAGCGCCGAAGATCGAGCTGCTGCGGATCGATCCTGCCGGTGAAGCCGCGCAGGTCGAGCGCGTGCGCGCCCTGAGGGCGTCGCGTGATGCCGTGGCATGGCGGCGCGCGCTGGCCGAGGTGTCGGCCGCCGCCGGCGGCGGCGCGAACCTCGTGCCGCCGGTGCTGGCGGCCGTGGAGGCGCGGGCGACGCTGGGCGAGATCGCCGATGCGCTCCGCACAGTCTTTGGCGAGTACCGTGACCGCGCCATCTAGCGAGCCCTTGCTCGACGTCTCGGGCCTGACCACGGTCTTCGCCCTGGCGGGAGGCCGCGAAGCGGCGGCCGTCAACAACGTGTCGTTCACAGTGGGCCGCGGGGAAACCCTGGGCCTGGTCGGCGAGTCGGGCAGCGGCAAGTCCGTCACGGCCCTGTCACTCATCAGGCTCATCCAGCCGCCCGGCCGCATGACGGGGGGCCGCATCCTGTTCGAAGGACAGGATCTCGCGCGGCTCGACGAACGGGCGATGCGACGCGTCCGCGGGCGCCGCATCGGCTTCGTCTTCCAGGAACCGATGATTGCGCTGAACCCTGTGTACACCATCGGGTTTCAAATTCGGGAAACGCTTGAAGTGCACGGCCTGGCGACGGGCGCCGCCGCGCGCCGCCGCGCGATCGAACTGCTGGAGGCGGTCCGCGTCCCGGATCCTGCCAGGCGCGCCGACGACTACCCGCACCAGCTCAGCGGAGGCTTGCGCCAGCGCGCGATGATCGCGCTCGCGCTGACGGCGGAACCCTCGCTCGTCATCGCCGACGAGCCCACGACGGCGCTCGACGTGACGGTGCAGGCGGAGATTCTGGACCTGCTTCGCGACATGCGCCGGCAGTTTTCGCTCTCGCTGCTGCTGATCACCCACGATCTGGGTGTGGTCGCCGAGATGGCCGATCGTGTCGCCGTCATGTACGGCGGCCGCATCGTCGAGCAGGCGGCCACGACGTCGCTGTTCGCAAACCCGGGCCATCCGTACACGCAGGGGCTGCTCGCATGCCTCCCCGAGCGCGCCGCCGGAGGCCGCCTCACGGCCATTCCCGGCACGGTGCCGCCGCTGGGCCAGTGGCCGGCCGGCTGCGCCTTCGCGCCGCGCTGCGCGCATCGGGAGCCGCGGTGCGAGGCGGCCGTGCCCGGGCTCACCGCCGTCAGCGCCACGCACGATGTTCGTTGCGTCCTCGCCGTTGCGGGCGCCGGGGGCACGCCATGACGCCGCTCGTGAACGTGCAGAGACTCGTCAAGCAGTTCGCGCACGGCGGTCTGTGGCGTGCTCGCGCCGGCGTCCGGGCGGTGGACGATGTGAGCTTCGCGATCACGCGCGGAGAGACGTTCGGCCTCGTGGGCGAATCCGGGTCGGGCAAGACGACCACGGGCCGATGCATCCTTAGATTGATCGAGCCGACGAGCGGCCGCGTTGAGTTCGACGGGCGCGATGTGCTCGCCCTCGGCGCCTCGGAGCTTCGGGCGGCGCGGCGGCACTTTCAGATTGTCTTTCAAGACCCGTACTCGTCGCTCAATCCCCGCATGCGCGTCGGCGACATCGTCGAGGAGCCGCTGGTGATTCACCGTCAGGGCACGCGGGCGGACCGCACCGCGAGGGTCGCCGAGCTCTTTGAACTGGTTGGACTCAGCCGGGATCAGCGGCGCCAGTATCCGCACGAGTTCAGCGGCGGGCAGCGGCAGCGGATCGGACTGGCGCGAGCGTTGGCGCTCAATCCGTCGTTCGTGGTCCTCGACGAGCCGGTCTCAGCGCTCGACGTATCCGTGCAGGCGCAGGTCGTCAACCTGCTGCTTGATCTCCAGCAGAAGCTGGGACTCACCTACTTGTTCATTGCGCACGACCTGCGCCTGGTCCGGCAGATCTGCGGCCGGATCGGGGTTATGTATCGGGGAAGGCTTGTTGAAGTGGGCACGGCGGCCGATGTGTTCGAGCGGGCGGCGCATCCCTACACGCGCGCCCTGTTGTCTGCGATCCCGCGACTGTCGCCGGGCGCGCGCCTCGAGCGCATTCCGTTCGACGCGGCCGGTTTCACGCCCCAGCCTCTCAAAGAACACGCGCCGGGACATTTCGCCGCGGTCTAAGACCGCCGGCTACGATTTCGATTCGTCGTCGGACTTCTTCCCCTTCATGCGCTCGTGGTCACAGCGATCACCCTTCTTGTGGCCGTTCTTGCCGAGCTCGTGGTCGCACTTGTCGCCGTCGAAGTGATCCGGCTTGCCCTCTTCGTGATCGCCGTCCCGGCAGCCGTCACCCTTGAAGTGCCCGGCGGGTAACGACTCCGTGGTCGAGTCGTAGAGCGGACCGTCGTCGATCGCGGTGTCGCGCTGGCCCTGATCGTGCGGCACGCCCACCGTCACATCGCCGTTGCAGCTCAGCGTGCCGGCGGTCGCCGTGAAGCGGATGTGATACACGCGGCCGTTGCCG
>JAKALV010000319.1 GCA_021824055.1 Acidobacteriota bacterium | reverse complement strand
CTACGTACCGTCCGATGGCCGGATCCGATAGCCGGCTCCGATCATGCAGGATCATGCAATGTTCGATAGCGCAATCCAATAACCAGCTAACCAGATAACAAATAGTCAGCTGTCCTTCAATGCCAGTCGGCGTATCTCGTGCCGTCGAGCGCGACGCCGTCGGCGCCGCTCTTCACGTCGTAGATACCGGGTGAGGCGTTGGGGCTGTTGGGGTCGAGGTCGGCGGGTGTCGTGGTCCACGTGTCCGCGGACCGCGTGACGGGATCGACCGGGATGGCGCGCAGGTAGCCGTCCGTGACAAGCGACTGCAGCGAGGCCGGGTAGTTGCCCTTGTCCGCGTAGTACTGGTCGATCGCTTCGCGCATGTGGAACAGGTCGGCCTTCAGCACGGCTTCCTTGCTGGCCTGGATCGAGTTGCGGTACTGCACCATCGCCATCGTCGTCAGCACGGCGATCAGCGTCATGACGACGAGCAGTTCGATGAGGGTCCAGCCGTCCTGCGTGCGTTTCATCGCGTCGCGCCTACCAGTCCTTGTATTTCGTGCCGTCGAGCGCCGTGCCCTCGGACTTCGACGCCACGTCGTAGACGTTGCCGCCGCCCCACACCGTGGACTTGGGATCGTCGCCGTAAGCGCGGAACCGCCAGTCGGCGAGACCGGTCATCGGATCGATGGGAATGCGCCGCAGGAACCGCATCTTCCGGCCGCTGGCGTCGTTGTTGAGCGCGACGCCGTCGACCAGCTGCTGCAGATCCTTCGGGTAGTTGTCGCCGCCGGCTTGCAGCTCGAGCGGCGAGATGATGTTCTGGTCGGCCAGGTCCTTGAACTTGTCGATGGCCGTCCGCATTTCGCGCAACGCCCGGTGCAGCTCCGCTTCGCGCGTGCGCTTCATCGAGACGCGCGCGAGCGGAATGGCGCCCGACGCGAGAATGGCGAGGATCGCGGTCGACACCACGAGCTCGACGAACGTGAAGCCCGACGCGTTCGCGCGCCGCGGCCCCCGCCATCGCGCCATGATCGTCATGGCTGCTTCACCACCACGTTCAGCGGCGCCACCTGCACCGCGATCGGACTCGCCGTCGGCGACAGCGCGGTGACGGTGACGTTCAGGTTGGCCGCGCCCGCCGCCACCGCGTCGAAGACGATCGCGCCGAGCAGCCCGGAGCCGGACACGCCCGCAGCCCCGGCCGGACGGCCGATCAGCACGTCGATCTTGCCGCCGGCTTCATCGATCCGCGGCGTGAACACCGTGGTGACGCCGCCGTTGCTGAGGAACGACCCCTGCGTGACCGTGCGCGCCCTCAGCACGGCGGGGTTGTAGCCGATCGTCATGCGGATGCTGCCGAGCCCAGTGACGTCCGCGATCTGCACGGGCAGCGTGTAGGTGCTGCCGCCGGCCTGCATCTGGCCGGGCGTCGTGATCGTGAGCGTCGCGACCCGCGGCGCCGCGGGTGGACCTGGTGCGCCTGGCGCGGCTGGCGCCGGCGGCGGTGTCTGCGCCGCGGGCGCCGTGGGATTCACCGGTGTGATCGGCACGACCGCGGGGCGCTGCGGCTGCGCCGGCGCGGTTGCCGGCGGCGTCGCGGGCGGCGGCGTGGTCTGCGCCGGCTGGGGGGCGGCCTTCACGCCGGCCGCGGCCAATTCCTCCGCGGTGGGCGGCGCGGCGATCAGCGGCGGCGGTCCCGTCAGCCCGAAGTTCTGATTCGTGCCCACGTAGATCGGCTTGAGGTCGTCCACCGTCAGCTCGTGCCCGCGCACGATCCGCGGCGTGATCAGCATGACGATGTCGCTGGAGGTCGAGCTGTTGTCGGTGCCGCCGAACAACGCGCGCAGGCCCGGAATCTTCGACAGGCCGGGCAGTCCCTGCAGGCTCTTCTTCTCTTCTTCCTGCAGCAATCCCGCGAGCAGGTTCGACTCGCCGTCGCGCAGCCGCAGCGTGGTCGTGACCTTGCGCGAGGTAAATGACGGCAACGCCTGCCCTGCCACGTTCACGTCCGCGCCCTTCGCGCTGTTCTCCACCGTGAGGTCGATGCGCACCTCGTTGTCGTACGTGACCGTCGGCGTCATCGTGACGTTCACGCCGACGTCCTTGAGCGTGAACGACGTGGTCGGCTGGCTGGCCAGGCCGCCGGCGGCGATCGCGGAAAACGTGGTGCTCGGCACGGGGATCTGCTGGCCGAGGTTCAGCGTGACGGCCTTGCCTTCGGTGCCGCGCAGCGAGGGCTTGGCCAGGATCTTCGTGCGCGAGTCGGACTCGAGCGCCTTGACGACGGCGGTGGGCACCGACAGATAAAAGTCGGCCATGCTGACGCCCTGGCTGATCGTGTTCATGTTGAACGGCGGCGGCGCCGTGGGGAACGCGCCCCCGCCGCTGGTGTTCGGCGGCGCCGCTTCGGGCGAGAACGTGGAGCCGAGCTGATACTGGCTGAGGTTCAGGCCGTAATTCGACGCGCGCGTGCGGTCCACTTCCAGAATTTCGACGTCGATCACCACTTCCGCGCGCGGCTTGTCGAGCGACTGAATCAGCCGCGCGATCACCTCCATCACGGCCACCGACGCGCGGACCATGATGCTGTTGGACGTCTTGTTCGGCGTGATCACGGGCCGGACGCCGAGCGCGTTGAGCTGCGTCACGATCGTCTGGATCGACTGCACCGCTTCGGTCACATCCGCATGCGACAGATAGAACACCTGCACCACCTGGTCTTCGAGACGCAGGCGGTTGGCCGAGCTGTCGACCGACACGAGGATGGTGCGCGGATCGATCACCTTGTAGAAGAGGTTGTTGGCCGAGAGCACCTGATTGAGCGCGTCCTGCAGTGACACGTTCTGCAGGCTGACCGAGTAGGCCTTCGAGAGGTTCTGCTCGGGCTGCGACACGGAGTCGTAGCTCACGTTGATGCCGGCGGCGGCGGCGATCGTGCCGATCACGTCGCGCACCGCGGTCTGGTTGAAGTTGAGCGCCGGCAGGGGCAGGCGCGGATCGATCGCGAGCTGCGGAATGGCCGAGGTCTTGCGCGCCTCTTCGCGCATTTCCTGCATCTGCGACTTCGGGCGCGCGTCCTCGATGCGCTGCCGGATCAGCCGGTCGAGCTCCACGGCCTTGGCCGCGGCGAGCGAGTTCGTGACGTCGAGATCGGCCGCGAGGCGGTACTCCGCCGCCGCGCCGGGCAACTGGTCCTGCAGCTCGAGCTGGCGCGCCCGCGCCATGTGATTCTGCGATGCGGTCCGCGTGGCGCGCTCCAGCGCGAGCCGGATGTCCACCCGGTCCTGATCGTGATTGAGCGCCTCGCGGTAGTACGCCACCGCGGTGTCCCAGTCGCCGACCTTGGCGGCGTCCTTGCCCCGCATATAGGCGCGGCCCGTGGCGCATCCGGCCGTCGTCGCGGCCAGGAGCGCCAGACTCATCCATCGTCGATTCACTGTCGGTCCTCGCTCATCGCGTATGCCCTAGGGCTCCGAGCCTCGCAGCGGGATCGTCTGGCGTCCCCGGCCGTCGAGGTATTCCATCACAATGGATTCCACGCCGATCTTCACGATGCGAAAGCGCCCGTCGATCACGTCCCCTTCGGCGCCCATCATGACGCCTTTGCCGTCGCTGAGCGACGCCACTTTTTTTCCGCTCGGCAACTGCACCACCCCGACGAACTTCAGCGAGATCGCCGGCGGCGGGGGTGGGCCCGGCGGTGGCGGCGGGGGGCCGGCCGGCGCCACCGCCACGGGCGGCGTCAGCGGACGCGGTGGTGCCGG
>JAKALV010000318.1 GCA_021824055.1 Acidobacteriota bacterium | reverse complement strand
AACAGCTGATGACCCGCGACGTTGCCGTGCCATTCCGCTTCCGTGGTCACTTCCTTGTACTTGGTGAACGAACCGTCGAGGTCCGCGATCACGTAGGAGGAGCCGCTGCCGATCTGGGCGACGCGCGCCGTGAGATCCGGAATGTACAGCTCGGCCGGCACGCTGGCGGGCGTCGCCGTCGGGCCGGTTTCGCGGTAGGCGATCCGGGCGTTGTTGTTCGTGTCTTCCCAGAAGTGCGTCGTGTGGCGGTAGCGCCAGTAGACGCGCATCGACAGGTCCCCGAACTGGCGCGCCGTGCCCACGAGGTACTCCGCCGTGGTGCGCGGCGTCATGTTCGGCACGAACAGCTTGCCCGACGACGACTTGACGGTGTCGCTGCCGAACAGCTTGCCGGTGGCGTCGAAGTAGCCGTTGATCGTGGTGGCCAGGTTGCGGTCCCACGATGCGGCGCGCGGCAGCGAGCTGGCCGCCGGGTTGTACTTCGCGAAGCTGGCGTAGACCGTGTTCGTGCCGTCATACGCGTAGGTCGCGCTGATGCGCGGCTGGATCATCTTCTTCCACGGAATTTCGTACATCTTGTAGCGGCGCGACTCCGCGGTGCTGCCCGTGGCCTTGATGTAGCCCGACAGCGTGTCCGCCGCCTCGTTGAGGCCCTGGCCGTAGAGCGTGTCGTTGCTGTCGAGCACGCCGAGGTTCAACGCGAAGTTCTTGTACGTGATCGCGTCGTTGAACTCGATGTTCTGCGAGCGATATTCCGAGTGGATCTTCGGGATGATCCCCGTGGTCTGCTGCTGGAACGCCGTCTGGAAGAAAATGGGCGTGCCGTTGAACTTGGCCGCGGTGCCGTTGTTGTTGAAGCCGCCGATCACCGAGATCGATCCCCAGCCGTTCGAGTTGCGGGTGAGATCTTCGGAGTCGACGTAGCGCTGATAGCCCACATGCAGGTCATGGCGCGTCTGGCCCGCGTTGATCGTCAGGTTGTAGCCGATCTGCCCCGCGGTACGGAAGAAATCGTCCTTGTCGAACAGCGAGCCGTAGCCCACCTGGCCGCCGCCGACCTTGACGCCGTTGCTCGTGTAGCCGTAGCGGTCGATGTAGGCCTGGCGGAACGCGTTGGCGCTCGCGTTCGTGCTGTTCGCCAGCGGCACGTTCAGGAAGCCCTGCGTGTCGAGCGCCGAGATGTCGAGCTGCGTGCCGATCGCCGTGCTGACGGTGGCATTCGACACGTTGTCCGGCCGGCTCTCGTTCGGGTTGCCGAAGTGCGTCATCTTGAACGACACGAAGCTGTTCGTGTTGATGATCCACGAGCCGTCCGCCGTGAAGATCTTCTGCGACGTCTGGTTGCCCGTGCCCGTCGACACCGCCGCGTTGGAACCGAACAGGTTGCTCTTGTCCACGCGCTTCGAACCGCGGTAGCTCGCGTTGAGGAGGATGCCGGCCCGGGGCGTCAACGTCAGCTTGCCAAAGCCCTCATACCGGTTGCTGCTGTAGTTGGGCAGCGATCCGTAGTTGTTCGACACGTTCACGCGCGAGGAATGCGGCTGGTAGTACGAGCCGTAGAAGAACAGTTTGTCCTTGACGGCCGGACCACCCAGGCTCACGTCCGTGTACATCCTGCCCTGGTTGTTGCAGGCGGTGACCGGCGTGGTCACGCCCTTGCACGTGATGAGCTGGGCGCGCATCCCCGGCGTCTGGAACTTGTAGCTCACTTCACCCGAGAACTTGCTCGTGCCCGACTTGCTCACCGAGTCCATCGAGAAGCCGCCGGCGCGGTTGAAGTCGATCGCGCGCGCGCCGCCCTTGACGATGGCGATCTGCGCGATGTCATGCGACGCGGGTTCGGACGCCAGCGTGCCGAAGAGCGGCAGCGTGACGTTGACGCCGTCGAAGTTGTACACGTTGTCCTGGCCGCTGCCGCCCGCGCTCGGGCCGCGCACCGCGTCCTGCGTGTACTGCACACCCGGGATCAGCTTGACGAGATCGCGGTACTCGGTGCCGACCGGCAGGCTGTTGAAGATGTCCGACGAGAGCGTGCTGTTGATCGCCGCCGTCGTCTTCTCGACGTAGCCGGCCTGGGCCGTGACCGTGACCGACTCGGTCACCCGCTGCACCGACATGGTGGCGTTGATGGCCACGTCCTGGGCCAGCAGCACGTCCGCGTTGCGGGTGATCGTCTGCATGCCCGACAACGTGAACGTGACGGTGTATTGGCCGGGAGGCAGCGCCGGCAGCTGGTAGTCGCCACTGGCGCCCGTCACCGTGACGCGGGGACCGGGGAGCACCGTGGAGCGGGCTTCAACGGTGACGCCCGGGAGGGGGCCGCCGTCGGCGCCGAGCACCTTGCCGCTGATCGTCCCGGTCTGTTGGGCGAACGCCGGCATGGCCAGGAACACCATGAGCAGGAACAGGATAGAACGCGTGACGCGTGAATACATTAGGGTCTCCTTGAGTGCACTTTGAAGGGCGATTATAGCGTCGAGTTGACGCGCCGGGCACACGGAAACGACGAGGCGGGCCGGTACGGTATTGTGGCGGCGTGGAGGCGAACGCGTCGCACCTGACCGAACGGCCGTTCGACGGGCAGCACGTCGCCGTGTCGGGCAAGCTCTCGCTGCTGACGCGGCGCGACGCCCGCGCGCTCGTCGAGCGCCTGGGCGGGACCTTCTCGCCGGCCGATTCCGCGCGGACCACCCTCACGCTGACCGAAGACGAACTCTGCCGGGCCGGCGGACTGCCGGACGCCGAGACCCTGAAGGGCCAGTACTACTCCTCCAAAGACCTGCGCGGGATGTACCCGGTGCTCCGCGACGACCACCTCCGGTACCTCGAGAAGTGCGGTCTGGTGCACCCGGTGGCCGGCCGCTACTACTCGTTCAATGACCTGCACGTGGTCAAGCAGGCCGCCTCCGAACTTGAACTGGGCGCGCCGCTCAACGTGGCGATGCGTGCGCTTGTGGCCGAGCGCGATGGCCAGCTGGCGTTCGACTTCCAGCCGCCTCGGGCCGACCGTCCGCCCGCGCGCGTGGTGACGCTCAGGGCCGCGTCCGGTGCGGAGCCGCCGGGGACGGGACTCACCAGTCCCGACCGCGACGAGCGCATCGCGGCCGCCAACTACACCATGGCGGCCAAGTTCTTTCTGGAAGGCGCCGAACTGGACGACGGCGACGACCCGGACCTGGATGCGGCCGCGGCGGCCTATCGCAAGGCGCTGATGTTCGATCCACTGCTGGTGCCGGCGCTCGTGAATCTCGCGAACATCCACTACGAGCGCGATCAGCTCGTCGAGGCCGAGGCCATCTACGAGCGCGCGATCCGCCTCGATGCCGAGTGCTTCGAAGCCTATTTCAACCTCGGGAACATCCACCACGACCTCACGCGGTACGCCGACGCCGTGTCGGCCTACCGCGACGCGCTCACGATCAACCCCGACTACCCGGAGGCGCACTTCTACCTCGCGGTGGCGCTCGAGAAGCTCGGCCGCTCCGCCGAGGCGCGTCCGCACTGGACGCAGTACCGCGAGCTCGCGCCCGATGGGGAGTTCGTGCAGCTGGCGAAAGAGTTCGAGACGGCCAGCACAACTCAACAGTGACAGTTAGGCAGTTAGGCAGTTAGGCAGTGGGGCAGTTAGGCAGTGGGTTCAACTGCCCAATTGCCTCATTGCCTCATTGCCTCATTGCCCAACTGCCCAACTGCCCCACTAATGTCAGTCGATGAATGTGAGCCCGAACGCCTTCTCAATCGCGTTGAGCAGGTACTGCTCCGACGGCTCGGCCAGCGTGAGC
>JAKALV010000317.1 GCA_021824055.1 Acidobacteriota bacterium | reverse complement strand
TTCCGAACCTTCCGCACCGTTCGTCTTGTCCTTCAAGAACGAGAACATCCCCATCCTTATCCCATCACTTCCTGCACGCGCGCCAGTGCACGCACCAGCGCGTCGATATCGTCCTGCGTGTTGTACATGGCCAGCGACGCGCGCGCCGTGGCCGGAATGCCGAATCGATCCATCACCGGCTGCGCGCAGTGATGCCCGGTACGGATCGCCACGCCTTCGCGATCCACGATCGTGCCGATGTCGTGCGGGTGAATCCCGTCCATCACGAAGGACAGCACGCTGGCCTTCTGCGGGGCGGTGCCGACCAGCTTCAGGCCGGGCACCGCGACGAGCGCGGCGGTGCCGTAGTCCAGCAGCGCCGACTCGTGCGCGTGAATGGCGTCGAACCCGATCCCGCGAATGAACGCGATCGCGGCCGCCACGCCGATGGGTCCGGCGATATGCGGCGTGCCGGCCTCGAACTTGTACGGCAACGCGTTCCAGGTGGTCTTCTCGAAGGTGACCGAGCTGATCATGTCGCCGCCGCCGAGAAACGGCGGCATCGCGTCGAGCACCGCCTCGCGGCCGTACAGCACGCCGATGCCCGTGGGGCCGTAGACCTTGTGGCCGCTGAACACGAAGAACTCGCAGCCGATCGCCTGCACATCGGTCGCAACGTGATAGGCCGACTGCGAGCCGTCAATCAGCACCATCGCGCCCGCCGCGTGCGCCTTGGCCGTGAGTTCAGCGACAGGCACGACCGTGCCCAGAGCGTTGGACATCGCCGTGATCGCGACCATCTTCGTCTTCGGGCCCAGCAGGCGCTCGAACGCGTCGATCATCAGCGCTCCGCGATCGTCGATCGGCGCCACCTTCAGCACTGCGCCGGTTCGCCCGCACAGCTGCTGCCACGGGACGATGTTCGAGTGGTGCTCCATCGCCGTGATGAGAATCTCGTCGCCGGCGTGAACGTTCGCATCGCCCCACGCGCGCGCCACCAGGTTGATGCTCTCGGTGGCGTTGCGGGTGAAGATGATCTCGGACGTCGACCGGGCGTTGACGAACACGCGTACATCCTCGCGCGCGCGCTCGTACATCGCGGTGGCGCGCTCGCTGAGCGTGTGCACGCCGCGATGAATGTTGGCATTGTCGTGCTCGTAGTACCGCCGGACGGCGTCGATGACCGACTGCGGCTTCTGCGTGGTGGCGGCGTTGTCGAGATAGACCAACGGCTTGCCATGAACACGCTGGGCCAGCGCGGGGAACTGGGCGCGGATCGTCTGCACGTCGAACAGCGGGAGCGTCTTCGACGCGGCCATCGCTAGAGCGCCTCCAGCGCCGCGAACACCACGGCCTCCACACGGGCCCTGACCGCGGCAACTTTGATGCGGTCGAGGACCTCGCCGGCAAACGCGTGCACCAGAATATTGCGGGCGTCGGCTTCCGCGATGCCGCGGGCCCGCAGGTAGAACATGGCGTCTTCGTCGAGCTGGCCGATCGCCGCGCCGTGCGTGCACTTGACATCGTCCGCAAAGATCTCCAGCTGCGGCTTGGTGTTGATGCTCGCCTCGTCGGACAGGAGCAGCGCCTTGTTGGTCTGCTTCGCGTCGGTCTTCTGCGCGTCCGGCCGCACGACGATCTTGCCGTTGAACACGGCCTTCGCGCGGCCCGAGAGAATGCCCTTGTAGAGTTCGTGGCTCGGGCAGTGCGCCCTGGCGTGATCGATCGCCGTGTGGTTGTCGATGAGCGTGTCGCCGCCGGCCAGATACAGGCCGTTCAGCGTGCACTCCGCGCCTTCGCCGTCGAGCGTCGCAAAGACGTCGTTGCGCACGAGCCTGCCGCCGGTCGCATACGAGTGCGACGAGAACGTGGCGGCGCGCCCGCAGCGCACGAACATCGCGCCCACGTGATACGCCGACGCGGTTTCCCGCTGCAGTTTGTAATGATCGACGACGGCGCCGTCACCCAGCTGGATATCGGTCACGGCATTCGTGAAGCCCTGACCGGCGCCCTCGATCCCCGCGTACGATTCGATGAGCGTGAGCTGCGACTGTTCGCCGGCGGCGACGAGCAGCCGCGTGGCCGCCATCATCCGCTGATCGCCGGGCGTGTTCACGAAGAGCACCTGGATCGGCTCGTCCACCACCGCGCGCGGCGGCACGCGGATGGCGACCGGCTCGTCGAAGAACGCGGTGTTGAGCGCCACGAACGGCGATCGGGCGAGCGCCTCCGGCTTTGCGCTGTCGGCCGCGGCGACGACGTCACTCGCCTGGTCGACCGTGACGCCGCCCGGCAGCGCGTCCATCGACGACAACGTCCTCGACAGACGGCCGTTGACGATGACGATCTGGGTGCGGATGGCGCCGCTGAACAGAAATGGTTCAAGCGCCTTGCGGGCAGGCTCGGCCGCGCCTTCTGCACCAAACGGCGCGTCGGCGATCGGCGCCACGTTGGTGAAGCGCCATTCTTCGTCGCGGGTCGTCGGAAAACCCGTGGTCGTAAACGCGGCAAACGCCAGCTCGCGCAGCGTTTGTAGCCGGTCCGATCCACCGGCCGGCTCGGAGCGACGCGCCCCAAACCGCTCGGCGTAGGTGGCCATCACCGCGTCCCGCGATCTGGTCCCCGCGGCTTTCGATTCCACCACCGGTGTCATCGCCCGGCCTTTGCCGCGGTGGCCGGCGCGCCCTCGATCCAGCCGTAGCCCTTCTCTTCGAGCTCGAGCGCCAGGTCCTTGCCGCCCGACCGCACGATCAGCCCGTTCGACAGGACGTGCACAAAGTCGGGGACGATGTAATCGAGCAAGCGCTGGTAGTGGGTGACGACGATGATCGCGCGGTCTTTGCTGCGGAGCGCGTTGACGCCGTTGGCCACGATCTTGAGCGCGTCGATGTCGAGCCCCGAATCGGTTTCGTCGAGAATCGCGAGGCGCGGCTCGAGCACGGCCATCTGGAAGATCTCGTTGCGCTTTTTCTCGCCGCCCGAGAACCCTTCATTGACGGCGCGATTAAGCATGGACTGATCCATCTCGAGCAGCTTGATCTTCTCGCGGATCAGCTGCATGAACTCCACCGCATCGAGTTCCTGCAGGCCCTTGTGCTTGCGCACGGCGTTCAGCGCGGCCTTGAGAAAGTAGGCGTTGTTGACGCCCGGAATTTCGACCGGGTACTGGAACGCCATGAACACGCCTTCGCAGGCGCGCTCCTCAGGCGACAGCGCGAGCAGGTCGTGACCGTCGTAGGTCACCGTGCCGCCGTTCGCCTCGTAGCCCGGGTGGCCCGACAACAGGCGGGCGAGCGTGCTCTTGCCCGATCCGTTCGGGCCCATGATGGCGTGGACTTCTCCCGCGTTCACCGAGAGGTTGAGCCCCTTCAGAATCTGCTTGTCCTCCGCCTTGACGCGAAGATCTCTAATCTCGAGCAGCATTAACCGACGCTTCCTTCCAGGCTGATGGACAGCAACTTCTGAGCTTCGACCGCGAATTCCATCGGCAGCTCGCGAAACACGTCCTTGCAGAAGCCGCTCACGATCATGTTCACGGCGTCTTCATTCGAAATGCCGCGCTGGCGGCAGTAGAACAGCTGATCCTCGCCGATCTTCGAGGTCGACGCTTCGTGCTCGACCTTGGCGGAGCCGTTCTTGATCTCGAGGTACGGGAACGTGTGCGCGCCGCACTTGTCGCCGATGAGCAGCGAGTCGCACTGCGAGTAATTGCGCGCGCCGGTGGCGCCCTTCGCGATCTTCACCGCGCCGCGATAGGTGTTCTGGCCGTGCCCGGCCGAAATGCCCTTCGAGACGATCGTGCTGCGCGTGTTCTTGCCGAGATG
>JAKALV010000038.1 GCA_021824055.1 Acidobacteriota bacterium | reverse complement strand
GAAGAAAGCGAAGAAGACCGTGAAGAAAGCCGGAAAGAAAGCCGTGAAGACCGTGCAGGCAGTCAAGAAGACCAAGCACTTATATTTCTTCGGTGGTGGCAAGGCCGACGGCGATCGCACCATGAAGGGCCTCCTCGGCGGCAAGGGCGCGAACCTCGCCGAGATGACCAACGCGGGCCTGCCCGTGCCGCCCGGCTTCACGATTTCAACCGACGCCTGCACGCTCTACTACGAGAACGGCGGCCAGCTGCCGCCGGTGGTGGACGCGGAGATGCAGCTGCACCTCCGGCGGCTGGAAGCCACGGCGAAGAAGCGTTTCGGCGCGGCCGGCGATCCGCTGCTCGTCTCGGTGCGCTCGGGCGCCAAGTTCTCGATGCCCGGGATGATGGACACGATCCTCAATCTCGGCCTCAATGACGCGAGCGTGGAAGGCCTCAAGGCGAAGACGGGCAACGGCCGCTTTGCCTTCGACAGCTACCGCCGCTTCATCCAAATGTACGGCAACGTCGTCCTCGAAATTCCGAAAGACGCGTTCGAGCACGAGCTGGAGACGGTGAAGCGCGAGAACAGCGTCACGGAAGACCCCCTGCTGACCGAGGCGATGTTGCGCAATGTCGTGGAGCGCTACAAGAAGGTGGTGAAGGACAGGTCGGGCAGACCGTTTCCGCAGGACCCACTCACGCAGCTGCGCGGCGCGCGCGACGCCGTGTTCAGTTCCTGGATGAATCCGCGCGCGAAAGAATACCGCCGGATCTATCACATCGACGAGAAGATCGGCACGGCCGTGAACGTGCAGATGATGGTGTTCGGCAACACGGGCGACCGTTCGGGCACGGGCGTAGGCTTCACGCGCAACCCGGCCACCGGCGCGAAGGAGTTCTACGGCGAGTTCCTGATCAACGCGCAGGGCGAAGACGTGGTGGCGGGGATCCGCACGCCGCGCCAGATCGCCGAGCTCGAACAGGTGATGCCGGCGGCGTTCAAGCAGCTGCGCACGATCACGACGCGGCTCGAGAAGCACTATCGCGACATCCAGGATTTCGAGTTCACGATCCAGGACGAGAAGCTCTACATGCTCCAGACGCGCAACGGCAAGCGCACGGGCTACGCGGCCGTGATGATCGCGACCGATCTGGTGGCCGAGAAGCTGATCACGCCGAAGGAAGCCGTGCTGCAGGTGGAGCCGGAAGCGCTCTCCCAGTTGCTGTCGCCGATCTTCGACCCGAAAGACTGGAAGGCGCTGAAGGTGGCCACGAAGGGCCTGCCGGCGTCGCCGGGCGCCGCGTCGGGCCAGGTGGTCTTCACGGCGGATCACGCGGTGGAGTGGACGCGCTCGGGCAAGAAGGTGCTGCTCGCGCGCAAGGAAACCGTGCCCGACGACATCCACGGCATGTTCGTGGCCGAGGGCATTCTGACGGCGACGGGCGGCATGACGTCGCACGCCGCGGTGGTGGGCCGCCAGATGGGCAAGCCGTCGGTGGTCGGCGCCGGCGCGCTCGTGATTGACGAGAAGAGCCGCACGCTGAAGATCGACGGCCAGACCCTCAACGAGGGCGACTGGCTGTCGTTCGACGGCCTGACCGGCGAAGTGAAAGTCGGCAAGGTGGCCACCAAGCCGAGCGAGATCATCCAGGTGGTCAACGGCGAGATGAAGGCGTCCGAGTCTGACATCTTCAAGCGCTTCAACAACCTGCTCTCGTGGTCGGACAAGTTCCGCACGCTCGGGATCCGCGCCAACGCGGACCAGCCCGACCAGGCGGCCATCGCCTACGGGTTCGGCGCGCGTGGCATCGGGCTCTGCCGCACGGAGCACATGTTCTTCGGCGAGGGCCGGATCGCGATCGTGCAGCGCATGATCCTCGCGGACAACGAGAAGGATCGCCGCGCGGCCCTGAACGACCTGCTGCCCATGCAGCGGGCCGACTTCTACGGCGTGTTCAAGGAGATGCACGGCGAGCCGGTGACGATCCGCACGATCGATCCGCCGCTGCACGAGTTCCTGCCGAAGCGCGAAGACCTGATGGTCGAGATGGCGAAGATGGAAGCCACCAACCAGACCGGCAGCGCGAAGTACGCCGAGACGAAGAAGCTGCTCAATCGCGTGGAACAGCTTCACGAGTTCAACCCGATGCTCGGCCACCGCGGCGTGCGCCTCGGCATTACGTATCCGGAAATCACCGAGATGCAGACGCGCGCGATCATGGAAGCCGCGTGCCAGCTCGCGAAGGAAGGCATTAAGGCCGTTCCGGAAATCATGATCCCGCTCGTCGGCGAGGTGAAGGAGCTGGCGGACCAGAAGGCCGTCGTCCTGCGCGTGGCCGCCGAGGTCATGAAGGAGATGAGCGTGAAGGTGAAGTTCCTCGTCGGCACGATGATCGAGGTGCCGCGCGGCGCGCTCACGGCGGACGCCGTGGCGACCGAAGCGGACTTCTTCTCGTTCGGCACGAACGACCTCACCCAGCTGACGTACGGGTTCTCGCGCGACGACATCGGCAAGTTCCTGGGCGCGTACCAGGACAAGCGGATTCTCGAGCGCGATCCGTTCGCGTCGCTCGATACCACCGGCGTCGGCCAACTGGTCGAGATCGGCACGCGCAAGGGCCGCGCCACCAAGCCCAGCCTGAAAGTCGGCGTCTGCGGCGAGCACGGCGGCGATCCGAAGTCGATCTTCTTCTTCCACAAGACCGGCTTTAACTACGTCAGCTGTTCACCGTTCAGGATCCCGGTCGCACGGCTCGCTGCCGCACAGGCTGCGCTCCAACAGGACGCGCTGGACTAAGGGCAAAGGGCAGAGGGCAAAGGGCAAAGGCGAGGTAGAAAGTAAGAGGGAAGAGGAGGGCAAAATGCCCTCTTCTTCCCTCTTCGTTTTTCCTTCCTGTTCCCTTGAACTTTTCCCCTCGCCTTTGCCCTTTGCCCTCTGCCCTTTGCCCTAACATGTAGTGTCGATGTCCAAGATTTACCGTCTCCCCGCCGCCCTGGCGAACCAGATCGCCGCCGGCGAGGTCATCGAGCGTCCCGCCTCCGTCGTCAAGGAGCTGATCGAGAACGCGCTGGACGCCGGCGCGACGCGGATCAATGTCGTCACGGAATTCGGCGGAAAGAAGCTCATCAGCGTCGAAGACGATGGCGAGGGCATGACGCCGGAGGACGCGCGGCTGGCGGTGGAGCGGCACGCGACGAGCAAGCTGCGCACGTCCGAGGACCTCGCCGCGATTCTCACGCTCGGGTTCCGCGGCGAAGCGCTGCCGTCGATCGCGTCGGTGTCGCGATTCCGGCTGCGGACGCGGACGCGCGGATCGATCTCGGGGACGCAGATCCGCATCGACGCGGGCGAGCTGATGTCAGCCGGCGAAGTGGGCGCGCCCGAAGGCACGCTGATCGAAGTGCAGGAGCTGTTTTTCAACCTGCCCGCGCGTCGAAAGTTCCTCAAGGCGGACACGGCCGAATCGGCGCAGGTGTCCCGGCTGGTCACGCAACTGGCGCTGGGCTATCCGGAAGTGGGGTTTACGTTCCGCAGCGGCGGACGCGCGATCGTGGAAACGCCGCCGGCCGCGTCGCTCGCCGAGCGGTTCTTCCAGATCTACGGGGACCGCGCGGACCTGATCGAGGTCCGCAAACACGCGGCCGGCATCACGGTCCACGGGTATGTGGCGGCCCTGGCCGAGACGGGACCGGTGCGCGGCCCGCAGCACGTGTTCGTCAACCGGCGGCTCGTGCGCGACCGTACCATCAGCCACGCGATCCAGCAGGCCTACAGCGTGGCCACGATCAAGGAGCGCAGCCCCGAGGTGCACCTGTTCATCGAGCTGCCGCCCGACCGCGTGGACGTCAACGTCCATCCCACGAAGGCCGAAGTGCGGTTTCTTGACGGCGGCCTCGTGCATGAAGTGCTGCGGCGCGCCATCGTCGATGCCCTGGGCCAGACGGGGGTCCCCGAACTCGTGCTGTCGCAGGCGACGCTGACGCCCGCGCTGCCGGTCGCCGGCGCGCTGCCGCTGACGTTCGCGTCGCGATCCGCCGATCCGCTGGCCGATGCGATCGAGCGCGCGATCTCGCAGCCGCCGTCAGTGGGCAGCGGCGATCCGCGGGTCGGCGCCACGTCGGGGCGCGAGACGATCGCGACGCTCATCAAGCCGATGACGCCGCTCGGACAGTTCCGCAACACGTTCATCATCGCGGTGGACGACGAGGGGCTGGCGATCATCGATCAGCATGTCGCGCACGAGCGAATTCTGTTCGAGCAGATCTCCGAGCGATTGCTCGGCGGCACGCTCGAGTCGCAGCGGCTGCTCACGCCGATTGTCCTGGACCTCGGGGCGGGGGAGCACGCCACGCTGAAAGGCCATGCCCTGGCGCTCGAACAGTTCGGGTTTCAGCTCGAGGACTTCGGGGGAACCAGCATCCGCGTGTCGGCGGTGCCGGCCCTGCTGAAGCTCGAGGCGTGCGAGTCCGCTCTTCGCGCGGCGGCCGGCGACCTCGAGGGACTGGCGCCGGGATCGGGCATCAGCGAGTCGGTGCGGCAGCTGGCCGCGACGATGGCGTGCCATGCCGCCGTCAAGGCGAACGATTCGCTGACGATCGACAAGATGAAATACCTGCTCGACGAGCTGCGCCGCACGGCGCACTCGAGCGTCTGTCCCCACGGCCGCCCCGTCGTGCTGCGCCTGACGCGCAGAGAAATCGAACGCAACTTCGAACGAATCTAAAGCCAGATCAACGGCTTCACCACGGAGGCACGGAGACACGGGGGCCTAAGGTCTTTTGAGAACCCGGCCTAGCCAAGCTGTCTCTGTGTCTCAGTGTCTCCGTGGTAGGTGTCGGTCTAGGTCTTCTTTCGAAGTGCTCTGGCCCGTTCCAGCGCCTGCTTGATGTTGGCTTCGAGGCCGCGGTCGGTGGGTTCGTAGTACCGGCGGCCTTCGAGATGCTCGGGTAGCGCGGACTGTTGTGAGACCCCCTCCGGTTCGTCGTGCGCGTACTTGTAGTCCTTGCCGTAGCCCAGATCCTTCATCAGCTTCGTCGGCGCGTTGCGCAGGTGAATCGGCACGGGACTGGCCAGGTCCTGTGTCGCGTCCCGTGCCGCGGCCCCATAGCCGACGTACACCGCGTTGCTCTTGGGCGCCGCGGCCATGTAGGTCACCAGCTGGGCGAGCGCGGTGTTGCACTCGGGCATGCCGAGAAAATGCACGGCGTCCTTGGCGGCGATGGCCACCTGCAGGGCACGGGGGTCGGCATTGCCGATGTCCTCCGACGCGAAGCGCACGAGGCGCCGCGCCACGTAGAGGGGATCCTCGCCGGCCTCGAGCATGCGCGCCAGCCAGTACACCGCCGCGTCGGCGTCGCTGTTGCGGATGGACTTGTGCAGCGCCGAGATGAGGTTGTAGTGCTCTTCGCCGGTCTTGTCGTAGAGGAGCGACCGCCGTTCGATCATCGCGGCGAGGTGGGCGTTGGTCAGACGCGGGTGCGGGCCCTGCGGCAGCGTGACGACCGCCTGCTGCAGGATGTTCAGCGCCACGCGCGCGTCGCCGTTGGCGTACACGGCAATCGCGCGCAGCGATTCATCGTCGGCCTCGTATCCGAGCGTGCCGAGCCCGCGTTCAGCGTCGGTCAACGCGCGGTGAAGCAGCGTGACGAGGTCATCGACGGTGAGGGCGTCGAGCACGTACACCGTGGAGCGCGAGAGCAGCGCCGAGTTCACCTCGAAGGACGGGTTCTCGGTGGTGGCGCCGACGAGGATGATCGTGCCGGCCTCGACGTGGGGCAGGAAGGCGTCCTGCTGACTCTTGTTGAAGCGGTGGATTTCGTCCACGAAGAGCACGGTCTGCCGCCCGAACTCGCGCCGCAGGGTTTGTGCCTTCGCGACGACCTCCTTGATCTCCTTGATGCCGGACATGACGGCGCTGAACGCCGTGAACTCGCCGCCGACAAACGCCGCCATGATCCGCGCCAGCGTGGTCTTGCCGACGCCCGGCGGGCCCCAGAGGATCAGCGAGTGGACCGCGCGGTGTTCGAGGGCCTGCCGCAACGGCCGGCCCGGCCCGATGACGTGCAGCTGTCCGACGAACTCGTCGAGCGTACGCGGCCGCATGCGCTCGGCCAGCGGCGTGTCCTGAAGAGACTGACCGCCCGCAGGCGACGCCGGCTCGTCGAAGAGGGAACTCATGAGCGTTGACGCCGCGCTTCGTAGAGCAGGAGGGCCGCGGTGACCGCGACGTTGAGTGAGTTGATGCCGCCGCGCATCGGGATGGCGACGCGGCCGGTGGCTTCTTCAAGGGCGGACTCGGGCAGGCCCAGCCCCTCGCTGCCCAGCAGCAGCAGCGTGGGACCGGTCAGGTCGCACTGATCGACGGCGGTGCCGTCCGCCGTGGCGGCGTACACGCGCGCGCCGGCGCTGCGGGCGGCCGCGAGCGTTGATTCGAGCGTGGCGCGCGCCACCGGCAAGCGGAACGCGCTGCCCATGGCGCCGCGCAACGCCTTCCATCCCGCCGGATCCGCCGTGGCGCCCGCCGCGATGACCCCGGAGGCCCCGAGCGCGTCCGCGCTGCGCACGATCGCCCCGAAATTGCCGGGGTCCTGCACGTCGACGGCTGCCAGCGTGAGCGTCCGCGCGGCGGCGAACGTGTCTTCGAGCGCGGACGGCTGCCAGTGCGCCAGCGCCGCGATGCCGCTGGGTGTCTTGACCGGGCTGGCCGCCTCGAGCACAGTCCCGGCCGCGTCGTAGAGCGTGACCGGCAGCGCCTGGGCCCGCAGCGCGGCCAGCAGGTCCGGCAGCTCCTGCCATCGCTCGTGGGTCGCAATGGCAACGTCGAGCGAGACGCCGGCCGCGACGGCGTCGCGAATCAGGTGTTCGCCGTCGAGCAGGACGCACGGTTCCGACGTCGATCGCCGCGCGGCGCGCCGGAACCGGTCGACGATGGCGTCCTGGCGGCGCGTCAGGCGGAGCATGGCTCATGTTAACCTCTTGGCACAGGCATGAAGGCACGGCTCATCAAGCGTTTTGAAGACGAAATCGTTGCGCTCGAGCGCGAGTTGAATCACGACCTGCCGAAGGAGATTCAGCGCGCGCGGGAACTGGGCGACCTGCGCGAGAATGCCGAGTACCACGCGGCCAAGGAACGCCAGACGCTGGTTCAGGCGCGCGTCAGCATGCTGCGGCAGCGCGTGTCCGAGATCCAGCTCATGAGCCTCGACCGGATTCCGCGCGACAAAGCCGGGTTCGGCTCCAAGATCACCGTGACCGAGAGCTCCAGGACCTTTGTCTTCGAGCTCGTCATGCCCGAGGACGCCAACCCTGATCTGGGCCTGATCTCCGTGGCGTCGCCCCTCGGCCGCGCGTTCTCCGGCAAGGAAGCGGGCGAAGAGGTGATCGTGACGACACCGGCCGGCTCGCGCGAGTTTGAGATCGTCAAGCTCGTGACGATTCACGACGAGGAATAGCCCGTCATGACGCGCCAGGACGCCGAGTAGCCATGGCTGACCCGTCCTATTCCCCCCGGCTGCGCACGGCGCTCGTGCTGACCGGCGCGGGGACGGCCGGGGCGTATCAGGCTGGCGCGCTCTGCGCGCTGGCGGAAGCCGGCGTCAAGATCGATCTCATTGCGGCGCATGGCCCGGGCGTGGCGAACGCCATCATGGCTTCCGTCGATGGCGCGGCCCGCCTCGGAGACGCCGCGGGGCCCTGGTCGTCGCCGTCGTTGGCGCGGGCCTATCGCTGGCGTGGCGGTTTGCGCGCGGCCGGACTCGGCGTGGCGCTGGCCCTCGCGACCCTGTTGCTGCCGCTGACCGTGCTCGTGGTGGCGGCCGGCATTTACGGGGCGAGCCTGCTGGCCTCGCTGGCTGGTCTCACCGGCGTGGCGGCGGGCCTGGTCCACGCCTATGCGGTGATTCTCGACGTGCTCTTCCATCCGCCCATTCTGCCGACGATCATTCCGCGCGTGATGGTGCTGTGCCTGCTTGTGACCGGCGGCATCCTCGTGGGGACATGGTGGCGCGCCCGCGCCCTGCGCCGATCGCGGCGCCGCACGAGCGGCGCGTTCTGGTGGCAGCTGCTGGGCTCGCCCATCGACGCCTCGGAGCCGGCGCAGACGCTGGTCGATGCGGTCTGGACGCTCGTGCGCGGCGCCTCGACCGAAGCGGCGCCGGCGCCCTTCGAAATCGGCCGGCACTACGTCGATCTGCTGACGGAGAATTTCGGCCAGCCGGGATTCTGCGAGGTCGTGTTTGGACTGCACGATCTGGACGCGCGGCGCGACCTGACGCTGGCCGTGCTGCCCGAGACCCGCATGGCGCTGTTCGGCGCCAGGCGGCCGGTCGGCGGCGCGCGCGAGGCCGAGGCGATCGACCTCTCGACGCCGATGCGCGATCAATTGGCGGGTCTCGTGACGGGCGCGCTGCAACTGCCGGGCGTGACCGCCGGGCAGGCGATCACATTTCCGTCGGAGCATTACTGGCAGGGTGAAACGCATCGCCTCTGCGATCGCCCCGAGCTCGTGCATCGACTGGTCGAGGAAGTCATCGGGCTGGGCGCCGAGCAGGTCGTGTTTCTCAGCGCGGCGCCGGCGGCGGGTCTGCCGCACGCGCTCGGCCCGCAGCCGGCCGACCTGCGCGGCCGCGCGGGCGAGTGGCAGCGCTCGGTGGAAACGGCCGTGCTCGACGACGCGGTGGCGCTGTCGACGTCGAGGTTCTCGGGTGTGTTCGTGATCCGCCCGTCGCACAATCCGATCGGCCCCTTCCAGTTCGCCGGCACGTACGACGAGATGTCGGACCGCGTTCGCTCGATCGGGGATCTGCGGCAGCAGGGCTACGAAGATGCCTACCGGCTGTTCATCGAGCCGGTGGTCGCCAGCGGCGAGCGCGTTGACACGATATGACGAAGCACAGAGACACCGAAGCCATTCACTGCGCGGAGGGCGCGGACCCGGTTGCGACGCCGCTCCTCATGCCGATCCACCAGACGAGCACGTTCCTCTTCGCGAACACCGCGGAGCTGGAAGCGTACCAGGCGGGGAAGTCGGCAAAGGACATCTACTCGCGCTACGGCAACCCGACCATCCGCGCCACCGAGCGAAAGATCGCCGCGCTCGAACACGCCGATGCCGCGTTGCTGGTGTCGTCGGGCATGGCGGCTGTCAGCACCGCGCTGTTCGGATTGCTGCGCGCGGGCGACGAGCTGGTCTGCAGCGCCGCGATCTACGGCGGCACGATGCAGCTCATCCGTTCGTTTCTCGAGAAGTTCGGCGTGCAGGCGCGTTTCGTGCCGATCGAGCGGTTCGAGGACCCGGCCGCGCTGCTCGGTGAGAAGACGAGACTGGTGTGGTTCGAAACCCCGATCAATCCCACGCTGCGCTGCATCGACATCGCCGCGGTCGCCGCCGCGTGCCGTGCCCGGCACGTGATCTCGGTGATCGACAACACGTTCGCGAGTCCGGTCAATCAGTCGCCGCTCGAGCTGGGCGTGGATCTGGTCATGCACTCCGCGACGAAGTACCTGAACGGCCACAGTGACGTGACGGCGGGGGCGCTCGTCGGCGGCGCGGAGATGATCAAGACGCTGGGCCCCGCGCGCAAGCTGCTCGGCGGGATGCTCGATCCCGGCGCGGCGTTTCTGGTCGCGCGCGGCATCAAGACGCTCGGCGTCCGCATGGAGCGGCACAATCAGAACGCGATGGCCGTGGCCACATGGCTCGAAGCAAATCCCGCCGTCAGCCGCGTGTTCTACCCGGGCCTGCCGTCGCATCCCGATTACGCGATTGCCCGGCGGCAGATGCGCGGCTTCAGCGGCATGGTGACGTTCGAGGTGGCGGCCGGCTATGCTGGCGCGTCGCGGTTTTTCGATCGGATCCAGGTCTTCAAGCGCGCCGCGAGCCTCGGCGGCGTTGACAGCCTTGTCAGCCTGCCCGTGCTCACCTCGCAGTGGGGGTTCTCGGACGCGGAGCTGAAGGACGCCGGCGTCACGCGCGGCATGGTGCGGCTGTCGGTCGGCATCGAGCACATCGACGATCTGATCGCGGACCTCGACCAGGCGCTGCGCTAGCTAGAGCAGGATTCGGTTCGGTGTCGTGTCGTCCACAGTTCAAGGTCCACGGTCCAACGTCACTCGTCGTCCTCGGGTCCGGTCGGTCCCGGAGTCCTCGGTTCACGTGCACGTGCACATCGGACGAAGGACCAGCAGGACCTGCGGACAACACGTGACCTTGGACGTTGAACCCTGAACCTTGGACTGGCGACTACAGTAAGGCGAAATGCGCTCAGGGTTGCTTTTCCGCGAGAAACTGTTCCGCCAGCTCGCAGATCCGCGCCGCGATGCCGATGCCGCTGAGATCGCCGAACTTGTCGCGGAACTTGGCGATCGGCACGACGGCTTTCGCCATGGCGCGGTGACCGCCGGCGCTGCCGATGCCGCTGAAATGCTTCTTCACGAATTCACCCGCGTTGCGTGAGTAGCCGAGGTTGCGCACGCTCAGGATGAACTGACCGTTCACCACGCCGGAGATCATCGTCCACTTCACGTCTTCGAGCTGCAGGAAGAAGTCCGCGGTGTAGGGAATGAAATCCTCGCGCGCGGTTTCGCCGAGGAACGCCGAGAACACCTGGGCCTTGTGCACGCTGGTGTGCAGCGCGCGCGTGACGTGCTCCAGCCGCTCGACGGTGATTTCCGCGCCTTCCATCTTGCGGATCAGCGCGGCGTCGGCCAGCGGGTAGAGATACGTGAAGGCGTCCAGGTCCACGCGATTGGTATGACGGGCAAAGAAGAGCGTGTCGCTCTTGATGGCGTACAGCATCGCGGTGGCGACGCGCTCGGAAATGTCGATGTCGACCGCGCGCAGATGCTCTGTGAGGATCGTGCAGGTCGACCCGTAGTCGGCGCGCACGTCCTTGAACACGGCGGTGTAGCCGGGCTGCTCGGGGTGGTGATCCACGACCAGGTCCACGCGCGGCAGCAGGCCGCCGAAGTAATGCGGCTGTACGTCCACGGTGACGATGCGGTCGAAGTCGCTGAATTGTTCCGGGGTGATGACCTCGAAGTGGATGTCGAGCAGGTCCACCATGCGCTGGTTCTCTGGGCGCGTCACGCCCTGCAGCGCGCCGATGATGGCGGTGGTCTTGGTCCGGCGCAGCACGTTGCGCATGGCCAGGCCGGCGGCGAGCGCGTCGGGGTCGGGATCGTTGTGCAGCAGGATCAACACGCGGTCCGCGTCGGCGATGTACCGCTGGTATTGCTGCACGCGCATGCGCGTCAGCGAGCGGCTCAGCTCGGTCGTCAGCGAACCGGCGAGCAGGCCCGAGAAATCCAGGTGGGTGAGCTCGGGGACCAGCGCGCGCAGGTCGTCGTGGGGGCGGCGGCCCGCGGGGGGTTTGGCGCCCACGTGCAGCACATACAGGAGCGATCCTCCGGCGTCGCGGATCGCGGTCACGATCTTCTTCAGGCTCTTCTTGCCGTCGTCTTCCACGAGCACCAGGGTGCTGGCCGTGAGGTCGGCGCGCACGTAGGTGTCGAGCTTGCGGGGGTCGGCGACGGTGGCCGGGATGCTGTCGTCAACGAGACGTCGGGCGAGCGGGCGGCTTTCGACGAGGAACTCCACCTCGAAGGCGCCCGACAGGATCGGGTGCAGCGTCCGAATGACCAGCTCGTCCTGACAGACGGCTAGTGCGCGCAAGGTAAGTCGACTCCCACAGGGGGGCGCCCGGATGCGATGTTCACGACGGCGCCAACAGTTGATTATATGATGCGCGACGAACGGGATATGTCCCCACGTGAATCTGCCGTCGTGACGCTCGGCGTCGCCCTGTTGGGCGTCACCGTCCTTGCTGCCGCGCCGGGCGGGCCGGGACGCCCGGCGGCGCGCGCGCCGCAGACGTTCAAGAGCGGCGTCAGCCTGGTCCATGTGCCGGTGGTCGTGCGGGCGAAGGATGGCGCGCTCGTGCGCGGGCTGACCCGCGAGGACTTCCGGTTAACGGAGAACGGCGCCGTGCAGACGGTCCAGTTCTTCAGCGAGGGCGCGCCCGGCGAGCCGCTGCCGCTGCACGTGGGCCTGCTGCTCGACGTGAGCGGCAGCATGGGCGCCGACTTGTCGCAGGCCCAGACCGCGGCCGTGCGCTTTGTGAACGCGCTCGACGAAGCCCGCGACGTCACGCTCGTCGATTTCGACACCGAGGTGCGCGTGGCCCGGTTCGGGCCGAACGACTACCCGCGGCTGTTCGAGCGCATCCGCACGAAGAAGGCGGACGGCTACACCGCGCTGTATGACGCCGTCGGCATGTATCTGAGGGGCGCGTACGACCTCGACGGCCAGAAGGTCCTCCTGCTCTACACCGATGGCGGCGACAACACCAGCGCGCTCAACTTCGGCCAGCTGGAGAAGATGCTGAAGCTGGGAGACGTGCTCGTCTATTCCATTGGGTATCTGAGCCGCGAGGCGCGCATGAACCTGCCGCAGATGCAGCTGACGCAGATGGCGCGCGATACCGGAGGCGACGCGTTCTTTCCGGAGGATTCGCGTGAATTGAGCGAGATCTACGCGCGGATCCTGGACGAGCTCGGTTCGCGCTACACCCTCGGCTACCTGTCGACGAACCAGAAAGACGACGGCACCTGGCGGAAGATCGAGGTCAACGTGACCCGCGAGGACGCGCGCAAAGCCAAGGTCCGGGCCCGTCCCGGCTACTACGCCCCTGCCAAGTAGTCAGGGTACGATGGATCTTGGTGTTCGACCTTCAGACGGAGTTTGAGCTGCGCGGCGACCAGCCGCGCGCCATCGATCAGCTGACCGAGGGACTGCGCCGCGGTGACCGCGCGCAGGTGTTGCTGGGCGTGACCGGCTCCGGCAAGACCTTCACGATGGCGCAGGTCATCCAGCGCCTGCAGCGGCCGGCGCTGGTCATGGTGCACAACAAGACCCTGGCCGCCCAGCTGTTCCAGGAATTCCGCCGGTTCTTTCCGAAGAACGCGGTCGAGTATTTCGTCAGCTACTACGACTACTACCAGCCCGAAGCCTACATGCCGGCGTCGGGCACGTACATCGAAAAAGAAGCGATCGTGAACGAGGAGATCGACCGGCTGCGCCTGTCGGCCACGCGGTCGCTGTTCGAGCGCCGCGACGTGATCATCGTGGCGAGCGTGTCGTGCATCTACGGCCTCGGATCGCCCGAGGCGTACTACAGCCTGGTGCTGGACCTGCACAAGGGCCAGCGCATCGATCGCGACGAGATCCTGCGCAAGCTCGTCGAGATTCAGTACGAGCGCAACGACCACGACTTCACCCGCGGCACCTTCCGCGTGCGCGGGGACATCGTCGAGGTCTATCCGTCGTACGAGGAAATGGCGCTGCGGATCAGTCTGTTCGGCGACGAGGTCGACGAGCTGATCACGTTCGACCCGCTGACCGGCACGGAGCTGAAGCGGCACGACACGATCGCGGTGTACCCGAAGTCGCATTTCGTCATGCCGCGGGCGCGCACGACGGCGGCGATCGACGGCATCCGGGCGGAGCTGGAGGAGCGCCTGCAGGCGCTCGAGCGCGCCGGCAAGAAGGACGAGGCCCAGCGGCTGCATCAGCGGACGATGTTCGATCTCGAAATGATGAAGGAGATCGGGTACTGCCACGGGATCGAGAACTACTCGCGGCACTTCTCCGGCCGCGCGGCCGGCGAACCTCCGCCCACGCTCCTGGATTACCTGCCGGCCGACGCCATCACGATCGTGGACGAAAGTCACCAGACCGTGCCGCAGATTCGCGGCATGTACGCGGGGGACCGCGCGCGCAAGACCGTGCTCGTGGACTACGGCTTCCGGCTGCCCTCGGCGCTCGACAACCGGCCGCTGAACTTCGCCGAGTGGGAGCAGCGCATCCGGCAGGTGGTGTTCGTGAGCGCCACGCCGGGGCCGTGGGAGCTCAAGGAGGCGGGCGGGGTCATCGTCGAGCAGATCATCCGGCCCACCGGGCTCGTGGATCCGACGATCGATATCCGTCCCGTGACCGGCCAGATCGACGACCTGCTCGGCGAGATCCGCGGCGTCGTGGCGAAGGGCGAGCGCGTCCTCGTCACGACGCTCACGAAGAAGATGGCCGAGGATCTGACGCAGTACTACCAGGAGCTGGGCGTCCGCGTCCGGTACCTGCACTCCGATATCGATACCCTCGAGCGCGTGGAGATCCTGCGCGATCTCCGGCTCGGCAATTTCGACGTCCTCGTCGGCATCAACCTGCTGCGCGAGGGGCTGGACCTTCCGGAAGTGTCGCTGGTGGCGATCCTCGACGCCGACAAGGAAGGGTTTCTGCGTTCCGCCGGGGCGCTGATCCAGACGATGGGCCGCGCCGCGCGCCATGTGAACGGCCGGGCGGTGCTGTACGCCAATCGCGTGACCGACTCGATGAAGCAGGCGATCGGCGAGACCGAACGCCGGCGCGAGGTGCAGCACGCCTACAACGCGGCGCACGGCATCACGCCGGCATCGATCATCAAGAATATCGACGAGGTGATGTCGAGCGTGTACGAGCGCGACTACCTGACGGTGCCGCGCGTGCCGGACGAGCGCGAGCAGTTCAAGTCGCGCGCGGCGCTCGATGCGCATATCGTGGAGTTGGACCGGCAGATGCGGGCCGCCGCGGCCAACCTCGAGTTCGAGCGCGCCGCCGAGATCCGCGACCGCCTGCGCAGGATCCGCAACCCGGACCTGGTGCTGATTGCCGAGGAGACGCGCGCGTGACCTGGCTGGCGCAATGGCTCAAGCACAGCCTGCAGGAAGTGCAGGACTACTTCCTGCTGCTGGGGAAGGTCGGGCGCGGGCTGGTGACGCGTCCGTTCTACGCGCGCGACGTCATGGAGCAGTTCGACGCGATCGGCGCCGGCTCGCTCACGGTGGTCCTGCTCACCGGCACTTTCACCGGCATGGTGCTGGCGCTGAACTCGGGCATCACGCTCGACAAGTTCGGCGCGCGGTCCATGGTCGGACAGCTGGTCAGCGCGTCGATGGTGAAGGAACTGGGACCGGTGCTGACGGCGCTGATCGTCTGCGGCCGCGTCGGCTCGAGCATCGCCGCCGAGCTGGGCTCGATGACCGTCACCGATCAGATTTCCGCCCTGCGCGCGCTCGGCACCGACCCGGTGCGCAAGCTCGTGATCCCGCGCGTCGTGGCCGGCACCCTGATGGTGCCCGTGCTGACGGTGATCGCCGACGGCGTCGGGCTGGTCGGCGCGTGGCTCATCGCCGTGACCCAGCTCAAAGTGCCGGCCGCGCCGTTCTGGAACAGCGTGGTGAACGGCCTCTACATCGAAGACGTGTGGATGGGATTGATCAAGCCGTTCTTCCTCGGGTTCGTGCTTGTGTCGATCGGCTGCTACGTGGGCCTGCAGACCAGGGGCGGCACGCAGGGCGTGGGGCGCTCGACCACCAACGCGGTCGTCGCCGGGTCGGTGGTGATTCTGGCCGTGGACTTTCTGCTCACGAAGTTCCTGTTCATGGTGATGTACTGATGGCGGCCGTCATTGAATTCGACCGGGTCACCCTGGCCTTCGACGATCAGGTCGTCCTGCGGGACGTGAGCTTCACCCTCGAGGAAGCGCACACGAAGATCGTGATCGGCGCGTCCGGCTCCGGCAAGTCCACGATACTCCGCCTCATCCTCGGCCTGCTCAAGCCGGACTCGGGCGCGATCACGATCAACGGCGAGCGCGTGGACAGGTTGACGGAAGAAGAGCTGATGCGGATCCGCGGCGGGCTCGGCATGGTGTTTCAGGAGGGCGCGTTGTTCGACTCGCTCACCGTCCGGGAGAACGTGGGCTACCGCCTGTTCGAGGAAACGTCGATGCCGATTCCGGAGGTCGACGCGCGCGTGCAGGAGGTGCTGGGATTCGTCGAGCTCGCCGAGTTCACCGACCGGATGCCGTCGGAACTGTCGGGCGGCCAGCGCCGGCGCGTGGCCATCGCGCGCGCGCTGACGTCGAAGCCGCGCCTGCTGCTGTACGACGAGCCCACCACCGGCCTCGATCCCATCACTGCGCTCACCGTGGATCACGAAATCATCAAACTGCGCGACATCGAAGGCGTCAGCGCGATGCTGGTGACCCACCAGCTGCGCGACGCGTTCTACATCGCCACGCATGAGGCGGTGGGCCAGGGGAGCCGGCTCGAGTTTCCGGTCGCGGCGCCCGCCAAGGCCGACATGACCGAGTTCATCATGCTGAAAGACGGCGCCGTGGCGTTCGAAGGCCATGCCGACGACCTGCGGCACTCCGATGATCCGTACCTGAAAGCGTTCCTGTCCTAGGAGTCACAGCCATGCCTCGCACGCGCTCATTGGCATTCTCGGAACTGAAGATCGGCATCATCGCCGTGACCGCGATCATCCTGACGTCGATGCTGATCATCGCGGTCGGCGGCCAGGCGGGATTCTTCTGGCAGCAGTATTCGCTGCACACGAAGTTCGCCAATGTGCTGGGCATGAAGTCCGGCGCCGTGGTGCGCGTGGCCGGCAAGGACGTGGGCAAGGTCACGAGCGTGGAGCTGTCCGGGTCGCTCGTCGACGTCCGCATGGCCCTCAACAAGAGCGTGCGCCCGCTGATTACCGGCGACTCCAGGGCGTCGATGGGGTCGCTCAGCCTGCTCGGCGAGCCCATTGTGGAGATTTCCGTCGCGCCCAACGGACCGGTCCTCGCCGATGGCGCCTACCTCGAGTCCACCGGCAGCGGCAGTCCGATCGTCGACCTGACCAATCAAGCCAAGGCGAGCCTGGATGAAGCCAACAAGCTCGTGGCCGATGTGCGCGCCGGAAAAGGGACGATGGGCAAGTTGTTCACCGACGAGGCGGCCTACAGGGACCTCGACGCGCTTCTCCTGGCCACAAACCGGGTGGCGGCGAAACTGGAGGGCACACGAGGCACGGCGGGCCGGCTCATCAACGATCCCGCGCTGTACGACAGCTTCAAGGCGAGCGTCGACGACCTGGACGCGGTGATCCGGCCCTTGAAGTCGGGAACCAGCCCGCTCGGCCGGCTGTTGAACGACGAGGCGATGGGCCGGTCGCTCTCGACGAGCGTGACCAACATGGAAAAGGCCACAGGCAAGCTGGGGAAGACCGACAACACGGTGGGGGCGTTGCTGAACGACCGGCAGTTCTACGACCGGCTGAACAGCCTCACCGAGCGGATGGACCGGCTGATTGCCACCCTTCAGGGTACCACCGGCACGGCCGGCGCGGTATTCAATGACAGACAGCTCTACGACAACATGAATAGTACGATGAAGGAGATGCAGGCGCTCCTCGCCGACATCCGCAAGGACCCCAAGAAGTTCTTGCGGATCAGTGTCAGTATTTTTTAAGTCCCGGTCCGTTTCACAAGGAGGCTCC
>JAKALV010000316.1 GCA_021824055.1 Acidobacteriota bacterium | reverse complement strand
GGGCCGTACGCGGATCCCTTTCCGATCGAGCAGCACCGCATCGGTCCGTTCAAGCCGATCGAAGCGTTCTACGCGAAGGCGAAGTAAGGACGGGCGCCCAGGCACAACGCCTTCACCACAGCCCTGTTTTCGCGGAGCGTGACCTCGGCGTCCGCACCGCCGTCGATGTAATCGAACACCACCTTCGGCAGTCGGCGTCGGGCGCAGAGGCGGAGATCGGCGATGTTGATGAAGCGCTCGGTTCCGACGGACGTGGCCGTTGGCGGCAGATTCTACCGCCTGCCGACCTATAATCCAGTCATTACCATCGGAGACAACGCGTGAGCGACAGCGACATGCAACAGCGCCAGGCCGGCAGAAGCCGTCTCGGGTTCGTGGGAATGGCAGTGCTTCTTCTTGGCGCCGGCGGCGCGCTGTGGCTGCTGCTCGCACTCGATCGTCCGGCCGGCACGGCGCGGGTGGCGGATCCTCCGGCTGCGGAGGCGTGGCCGTCCGACATCGACACGCCGGCCGAGCGCTCGGCGCGGCGCGCCTTCACCTACAACATGGCGCCGCCCGCCGACAGCAAAGAGCACTTTGTCAACTGGATGATCGCCAATCGCGGCGAGAACAGGAAGTTTCTCGGCGAGCGGTACGATCGGTACGAAGCGATGATTGCCGCCGGCGATCTGCTCAACGATCAGACGAAGCGCGCGTTTCTCCTCACGCCGCGCGAGGAGTTCGTGCGCAAGATTTCGCTGGCGCACGCCTACGATCACAACTTCCTGGATATCGGATTCGGCGTCACCATTTCCGGCCCGCACGCGGTGGGACGCATGACGAGCGTGCTCGACATCAAGAAGGGCGACAAGGTGCTCGAGATCGGTACCGGCTCGGGGTACCAGTCCGCCATTCTCAGCCATTTGACCGACCAGGTCTGGTCGATCGAGATCATCAAGCCGCTGGCCGACCGCACGCGCGGCGTGTACGACGGATTGATTGCGCGGGGCTACGGCGAATTCAAGAGCATTCATACGAAGCAGGCCGACGGGTACTACGGCTGGGAAGACGCCGCGCCGTTCGACAAGATCATCGTCACGTGCGGGATCGATCACATTCCGCCGTCACTGCTGCAGCAACTGAAGGTGGGCGGCGTCATGGTGATCCCGGTCGGGCCGCCCGGGGCGCAGCATGTGTTGAAGGTGACCAAGGACGCGAATCCGGACGGGACGCTGAAGATCTCGCGGTCGGACATCTACAACGGCAAAGTGGTGCCCTTCGTGCCGTTCAACAAGCTCGAAGGCAACGTCATCGTCGGGTCCCACAACAAGTGACCGATTCGCCGGCGGCGACCGAGTCATCGGCCGCGTCCAGTCCCGAATGGGCGCAGACCGGTCCGCGGCAGCTGTTCATCTACGCGGCGGTCGGATGCGTGGCCGGGGCGGTCATCGCCCTGCAGATCGGGATCATGCGGATCTTCTCGGAGGGCAGCTGGGCGCATTTCGGCTCGCTGGTCGTCAGCCTGGCCATGATGGGGTTCGGCCTGACGAGCGCCGTGATGTGTCTGGCCCGTCCCTGGTTTGAACGCCACTGGTTCGGCGTGATCGCCGGCGCGCTCGGCGCCTTCGCACCACTGGTGGTCGGCGCCAACATGATTGCGCAGCAGTTGCCGTTCAATCCGATCTTCCTGGTGTCCGACCCCGCGCAGAAGTGGCGGCTGGTCGCGAACTTCGCGCTCTACCTGCTGCCGTTTCTCGCGGGCAGCGTGTTTCTGGGCACCGTGTTCCTGCGCGCGCGCCGGGTGTTCGGCCGCGTCTATTTTGCGGACCTGCTCGGCTCCGGCTTGTGCGGGCTGCTCACGCTCGGCGCGCTGTTTCTCGTCTCCACGGAGAACTTCCTGCTGGTGCCGGTGGCGCTGGCGGGAATCGGCGGTGTCCTGTGGTTTGCCGGCGTCGGGTCGCGCATCGGCGCGATCGCGATGGCGCTGATCGCGCTGACCGTGGGCGGCGCGCACGTGGTCCTGCGCGAGTACTTCCACGTGCCGACGCTGTCGGTGTCGGACTACAAGGGCGTGGCCTACGCGCGCAAGTTTCCCGACGCGAAGCGGGAATACGACGGCACGTCGCCCTTCGGACACATCGAGGTGTACCGGAGCTCGTATCTGCATTTCGCGCCGGGGTTGTCCGACAACGCGTCGCTCAACCTCGCGGACATGCCGGCAAATGCGTACCTCGGTCTGTACCTGGACGGCGACGGTCCCATCGGCGTGATGCGCGATCTGTCCGGGAAGGACACCGCGTACTTTCACTATCTGCCGATGATCTACCCGTACCTGATCACCACCCGGCCGAAGACGTTCGTGGTGCAATTCGGCGGCGGCATTTCCACGACGGTGGCGCTGCACAGCGGGGCCTCCAGCGTGACGGTGGGGGAATCCAACCCGGCGCTCCTGAAGGCCTTCCGCGAGAGCGCGGTGCTCAAGCGCTTCACCAACGACATCCTCGGCCGCGTCACCGTGATCCCGTACGACGGCCGCCTGTACCTCGAGGACACCACCGAACGCTACGACGTGATCGATCTGAGCCTCGCGGATTCCGCGGGGTTGTCCAATCCCGGTGGTTTCGCGATCGTCGAGAAGTACTCGTACACCACGGGAGCCATTGAGCGGTATATGAGCGCGCTGACCGATCAGGGCGTGCTGTCGGTGACGCTGTGGAACAAGGAAGAGCCGCCGAAGTCCGTGCTGAAACTCTACGCCACGATGGCGGCCGCGGCGCGCGCCAGCGGCGACACGGACATCAGCCGCAAGTTCTTCGTGGCGTCCAGTTACCTGTCGACGACTACCGTGCTGTACAAGCGCGGCGGGTTCACGCCGGCCGACCTCGCGACTCTGCGCCAGTACACCGCGTCCATGTCGTTTGACGAGATCTATTCGCCCGGCATCGTGGTCGATGTTGCCAAGGCGGATCACGTCTTCGATGATTTTCGCAGCACGATCTTCTCAACCCGCGCGGACGGACCGGATGCGCCTAACGCGACATCCGGGGACGCGGCCGACGCCGGCGCGAACACGGTGCCGGCCACCGCGCTCTTCCAGGTGGCCTGGCAGTCGCTGATCCATGACGACTGGCAGACCTTCAGCCGGCGCTACCTGTTCGACGTGCGCCCGCTGACCCGGAGCCGCCCGTACTTCGCGGCCTACGTGCATCCGAGCGATCTGCCGAAAATCACCGATCGGCTGGAACTGTTCCAGGACGAGTGGGGCTACCTGTTGCTCTGGGCCACGCTCGCCATCGCTACCGTGGCCGGCGCGATCGTGATCGCCATCCCGGTGGTGTTCGGATGGCGCACGACCTTCAGCCACTACCCGGGCAAGGCGCAGACGATCGTCTATTTCGCGTGCCTGGGCTTCGGTTACATCACGGTGGAAGTGGGGTTGATCGCGCAGTTCGTGCAGGCGCTGTCGAACGCGACCGTCTCCGCCTCGGTGCTGATCACCGGCATGCTCGTCTTCTCGGGAATCGGCAGTTTCGTGTCCGAGCGGATTGCCGGACGCGCGCGCGTGGCCATGCCGCGCATCTTTGCGGCGATCGGCGCGCTGCTGATCGCGTACAGCCTGCTGTTGAATCCGGTCCTGAGCGCGATCGGCGACTTTCCGTACGCGCTGCGGATGGCGTGCTGTTTTGTGCTGATCGCGCCGCCCGCGTTCCTGATGGGATTTCCGATGGCCACCGGCATGGGCATTCTCACGCGCCTGAAGAAGGACCAGATGTTCATCTGGGCCTGGGGCGTGAACGGCTGCTTCTCGGTGATCGGCGCCGCCCTCGTGCCGATC
>JAKALV010000315.1 GCA_021824055.1 Acidobacteriota bacterium | reverse complement strand
CGCCGCGCCCGCCGCCACCTGCACCGCCCGCGCCGCCACCGCGGCGCCCGCCCGCGCCGGCGGCGCGCAGATCCCACGTCATGCGGTGCATGCCGGCGGTAGTCGCCAGCGGCTCGAGCGCGTTGCGCCACAGAATCGAGATTGTCTGTCCGGGCGGCTCGGCCGCCGGCCCCGGCGTGCTGGTGTACGACCGCACCGTCTGGCCGGCCGCATCCAGAATGTCGATCGTGAGCGCCGACGTGGCGGCGTTCTTCAGGTAGTAATCGATGACGGCGCCGTTCGGCGCGTTCTCGAAGAGCGCCTCGTCCTTCTGCAGCGGCGTGCCGTTGTCGCTGCCGGCCGGCAGATTGTACGTATCGGCCGGCTTGAAGAGATACGCATCGGCGGCCATCACCGTGTCGCTGATCTGGCGCAGCGCGCTGATGTCGTCCATCACCCAGAACCCGCGGCCGTGCGTGGCCACGATCAGATCGTTGTCCTTGATCGCGATGTCGCGCATCGACGTCACCGGCAGGTTGAGCTGCAGCGACTGCCAGTGATCGCCGTCGTCGAACGATACGTAGACGGCGCGCTCGGTGCCGGCAAACAGCAGGCCGGGCCGCTGGGGGTCTTCCTTGATCGTCTGCGCGTAGACGCCGGGCGCGAGGCCGTTCGTGATCTTCTGCCACGTCTTGCCGCCATCCCGCGTGCGGTAGAGGTACGGCTCGAAGTCCTCGAGCTGGTGCCGCTCGGCCGCCGCGTACGCCTCGCGGAAGTCCGTGTGCGACGCTTCGATCATCGTGACCTTCGTCCACGCGGTCATGTTTGGCTGGCCCGGTTGCCCGGGCTGGGCCGTCGGCGTCACGTTCGTCCACGTCTTGCCATCGTCCATCGTCACGTGAATGTAGCCGTCATCGGTGCCGGCCCAGAGCATCGGCTTGAGCACGGGCGACGGCGCCAGCGTGTACACCACGCCCAGCCGCTTGCCGGCATTCGGCGCCTTGTCGGCCGCCGCCGCCGCGTCGAGCGTGGGCGGCACGCCCGGATCTTCGCGCGTGAGGTCCGCGCTGATCTGCGCCCAGTGCTGCCCACCGTCGGTCGTCTTGTAGACGAACTGATTTGCGAAATACAGCGCGTGCGGATCGGCCTCGGAGAACACGAGCGGCTGCGTCCAGTCGTGGCGCGCCGGCTCGGTCATGCCGCGTTCGGGCGACACGTTGCCGGTTTCGCCGGTGACCACGTTGCACCACTCAACCATGCCGCCGAAAAGAATGTCGGGGCGCAGCGGATCGGGCGCGGTGTAGCCGCTCTCGCCGCCGGCGCACGCGCCTTCCCAGTCGCGCATGTTCAGGCTGGCGTTGCGGCCGCGCACGCGCACGCGCACGGCGCCGCTGTCCTGCTGCGCGGCGGTCAGCCAGTACGGAAAGTGGTAGTCCGGCGCCACGTGATACAGCTGCGCGATCGAGTTGTTGATCCACGAACTCCACTCGGGCGTGTCGTCGGTCGCGGTCACGGTGACGACCGCGCCCTGGTCGCTGGCGATAATCGCGATGTTCGAATCCACCGGCGAGATCCACATCTGGTGATAGTCGTCGCCGCCCGGCGAGCCCTTCACGGCCCACTTCGTCCATGTGGCGCCGCCATCTTTGGAGCGCTGCACGCCGACGTTCGGCACATACACGACGTCCGCGTTCTTCGGGTCCACGGCCACTTTCTCGAAGTACCAGCCGCGCCCCCACAGGCGCGTGTCCGCGCTCGCCAGCTTCCACGTCACGCCCGCGTCATCCGAGCGATACAGCCCACCCGCCTTCGCGTCGATCACGGCATAGATGCGCTTCGGATTGCTCGGCGCGATCGCGAGACCGCTGCGGCCGAAGCCCTCCGTCGGCAGCGCAAAGGTCATCGGCTTCCACGTGGTGCCGCCGTCCGCCGACTTGTAGAGCCCGCCGCCGGGCCCATTCGACGGCGCGTAGATGAACCATGGCGGACGTCGGGTGTTCCACAGACTCGCGTAGACGTTCATCGGGTTGACCGGATCGATCACCACGTCCACGGCGCCCGTGTTCTCGTCCTTGAACAGGACTTTGTCCCACGTCTTGCCGCCGTCCTTCGAGCGGAACACGCCACGGTCCTTGTTAGGACCGTAGAAGTGGCCGATCGCAGCGACAAACACGATGTTGGGATTCTTGGGATCGATGGCGACGCGGCCGATGTGCTGCGTGTCGTCGAGGCCGAGGTGCGTCCACGTGGCGCCCGCGTCGGTGCTCTTGTAGACGCCGTTGCCGTACGACACCGAGTCGCGCAGCGTGCTCTCACCGGAACCGACGTAGATGATGTCGCCGTTCGATGGCGCCACGGCGACGGCGCCGATCGACGACACCGGCTGGCCGTCGAACACGGGCTTCCACGTGCGGCCGGCGTTGCGCGTCTTCCAGACGCCGCCGCCGACCGAGCCGAGATAGAACTCATTCGGCCGTCCGGGGACTCCCGCGACGGCGTCCACGCGGCCGGCGCGCGCCGGACCGACAGAGCGCCAGTGCAGACCCGAATACAGGCTGGGGCTCACCGACGCCTGCCTGGCGTCAACAGCGGGTACAAGAAAAAACGCCGCCGTAAGGGCAGCGCTGGTGGCAACCAAGGCTGTGAGAATGGCTCCGCGTCGCAGAATCATCCCGCGAGGATACACCCGGAAAGACAGCTGACTATTTGTTATCTGGTTATCTGGCTATTGGGGTGCCAACCAGGCGGCGGCCTCCTCGCTCGTGATCACGCGCACAGGCGAGCCTTTGAAGTCCTTCGGGTCGCGGGTGATGATGGCCGCGCACTTCGCGCGCTGGGCGGCGGCCGCCGTCACCGCATTCTCAAAATCCTTCCATCCAAGCGCGTTCGCGGCCCGAACGACGCCTTCGTCGACCGCCGCCACGCCAAACACGGACAGCAACGCGTCCGTCGTTTCCCGCGCGGCGCGGCCGCCGACAGCCTTCGCGTTCAGATAGTGAATCGTGGTGACCGCGTGGGCCGCCAACAGCCCCTCAGCGCGGCCGTCTTCAATCGCCGCCCAGACCGCCGACGCCGACGTCACGTGCGGACGCCGATCGAGCAGGACGTCCAGGATCAGGTTGACGTCGACCAGGACCCGCTTCACTTGTACTTCTTCGCGAGGTACTTGCGGTAGTCCGCAGAAGAACCCTTCGCCAGAGAGCCGCGCAGCTTCGTCAGCACGGGCGGCGCCGGCTTCCCATCGCTGCCCTTCGTCGACACCATGTGTAGCATCGTCTCGACAATCCGCGACACGGACGTGCCCCGCGATTCGGCGTATCGCTTGGCCCTGGCCACCACGCCGGCATCAACGCTCAGCGTCAATTTCTGCATACGTATGAATTTATCAACTTCATACGTATGCGTCAATGCGCGGTGGCACCCGCTCTTCTTCTATTTCCGTCCCACGCCCAGGTTGTCGAAGTTCAGGATCGTGTTCCAGACCATGCCGTAGCTGCCGATCGTCTCGCCGCGATACATCGGGTTGTTGGCGAAGACCACGTAGTGGCCCTTCTCCGAGGGCACATCGACGACCACCGCCTGACCGGCGATGTCCGCGCCGCCGTCGAGCAGGCCCGACACGAGCAGCTCGTTCTGGCTCGGCGCGAATCGCAGCGCCACGCGCGGGCGGAACTCCAGTGGAGCCACCACGGGCGTGCCACCACGCCCGCCGTTCGCCGCGTTCGGATCGGGCGGCACCGAGGCCATGTCGGCGCCGAGATTGGCGGGACGGCCCTGGACCACGTCCGGGTCATCCGGCGTGCCGCGACCGGTCGCGCGCGTCGGACCGGGCCCACCCTGACGTCCACCGCCACCGCCAGACGCGGCC
>JAKALV010000314.1 GCA_021824055.1 Acidobacteriota bacterium | reverse complement strand
GGCCGTGGGCCTCGCGGGCCTCGACGCCGCGGGTTTCGACAAGCTGGCGAAGGAGGCGGAAGGCAAGTGCCCGATCTCCAACACGCTGCGCCCGACGATGGCGATCACGGTGACGACGGCGGTCAAGTAAGACGCTGCTCTTCTGGCCGGACCTGAAGGTCCGGCCCTCCACTCGATCAGATGGAGCCCCGGGCCTTCAGGCCCGGGGTTCTTCCTTGACCCGGTGTGTAGGTACCTCAATAATTAGGTTTCCTGTCGCGGGCGAAATTCCGCCCTGTGTTCCTCGGTAGCTCAACGGCAGAGCATCCGGCTGTTAACCGGAGGGTTGCTGGTTCGAATCCAGCCCGAGGAGCCAATACACATCTGACTATCTGCGATCTGCTATCTGGCTATCGCCGATCGGGCTATCGGCCAATCGAGCGATCGGCCCTCACGCACGCCGCGGCTCGGCGTAAGAGCGCGTTCATTAATAATGAACACGTTGAAATAGTGAACCCACCGGACACGGTGGATCATAATCTCCCTGAATCCTCGCTGTTCCGTCCGGCCTCATATCTACGACCCAGGAGTCCCTATGCGTCCACTCACCCTTGTCCTGTCCCTGGCCGTCTCGGCGTCCCTCATCGCGCAGTCAACGTCGCAGTACCGCGTGACCCATACCTATCGGCTTGGTGGCGACGGCAGCTGGGACTACATCGTTCCCGATCCGCCGAACCACCGCCTGTTCATCGGCCGGCAGAATCGCGTGATGGTCGTCGACGAAGACACCGGCGCGCTGCTGGGCGAGGTCACCGGGATTCAGGGCGCGCACGGGACCGCCATCGCGACCCCGACGGGACATGGGTTTGCCACCTCGGGCAACGACGAATCCGTCGTGATGTTCGACCTGAAGACATTCGCCGTGCTCGGCCGGATCGTTGCGGCCGAAGACGCCGATGCGATTGTGTATGACGGCGTCTCGAACCGCGTCTTCACGCTCAATGGCGACGCGCACTCGTCGACCGTGATCGATCCGCGCGCCGGCACCCTCATCACGAACATCGCGCTCGGCGGCAAGCCGGAATACGGCGCGTCAGCCGGCGACGGCCATGTGTACGCCAATCTCACCGATACGAACGAAGTGGTGGATATCGACGCGAAGACCGCGACTGTCGCGCGGCGCTGGTCGACGCTGCCGTGCAAGCAGCCGGTCTCGATGGCGCTCGACATGGCGCATCACCGATTGTTCAGTGGATGCCGCAGCGGCGTGATGGCCGTCTCCGATTACTCGGCCGGCCGAGTCGTGACCACGCTGCCCATCGGCACCGGGGTCGACGGCGCCGGCTACGACCCGGCGTCGGGTGACGCGTTCGCGTCGAATGCCAACGGCACGCTGACGGTGATTCATCAGGACACGCCGGACACCTATCACGTCGTCGGGAATGTTCAGACGCCGCCGGCATCGCGTAACATGGGACTCGATCCGGCCAACCACCGGATCTTCATAGTCTCCGCGAAGTTCGGTCCGGCACCCTCCAGCGCGTCGGGCCGCCGGGGCCGCGCGCCCGTACTGCCCGACACGTTTACGCTGACCGTGATTGAACGCAGTCCTCAGGGATGAGCTGGAACGGCGTCGTGCTTCTGCGCTACGCCTCATATGGGGATGTCGGCGGTCGGCTTACGGTCCGCGCAAAATTCTCCCGACGTGCCTCTCATCGCCTCAGACGCGACGGAACGGAGACGGGCGTGAAACCGGCAGCCAGGCTCTGGGAGGCATTCCGCCCATGGCGCGGCCGGTTCCCGTACGAGCGCCGCCGGCAGTTCTCCACGCTCGTTCCGCGCCGGCTGGTCGTCTGCGCGCACGCCGCCGGGTTCTTCTCGAACTTCAACAAGGTGATGAATCACCTGGTCCACTCGCGCACGCTCCCGGGGATCAAGCCCATCGTCGCCGACTGAAGCCGGAGCCGCATCCGCGGCGACGCGTTCCTGGACGGCGCCGCCACGTTCAACTACGGACGCGCTGAGGACGGGAACCTCTGGGAACATGGCTCCACGGGCCACGCGGCTCGAGCGTCGGAAACATCTTCGAAGGATGCGCGATCGGCCGTGTGGTTCGGTTCCATCTCGTACAGCCTCTACCTCTGGCAGCAGTTGTTCCTCGTTCCGCTGAATCAACCGGCCTGGCTGGCCAACAGCATCCTGCTGAGCATCGCCTGCGTGCTGGCCGCCGCGCTCGCCAGCCATCACCTCATCGAAGTTCCGTCGCGCAAGTACCGGTCACGGGTTCGCCTGGGGGCGCCATATCGGTGATGATATGCGCGCATGACGCCCGCGAGCCTGACGATCGTCGTTGACAGCACCTCGGCTGGTCTCGGGTCGGTCGTCATGCGGGCGCTCCACAATCTGTACTACAAGGGTCCGTCCGAACTCCTGTACCTGGACTTCCAAAGCATTGCCTACGGCGCGCCGGACGAGAACATCTGGAACCGGTTCTTCTATCAGCCGTGCGACGCGGAGAAGGATCGCATCATCGAGATGGTGGCCGCCGGCCGGTACCGCGTCAGACACTGGCGCGACGCGGGACCGTGGCTGCTCGGCTACGGCAAGGAACACGATCGCTCGCAGTACACCCGGCCGGACTTTGTGGATCGGATCCGCGCGTTGACCCGGGCGCACCTGCGCTTGCGGCCGCACGTCGCGGACGCATTCGATCGCTTCCATGCCGAGCATCTCGAGGGCAGGCGCGTGCTCGGCGTGCACAAGCGCGGGACCGATCTTCTGACAACCAGCCACGGCGCCGGGCTGTATCACGTGATCAACGCGCGCTTTCTGCGGCGGAGGATCGACAGGGCGCTCGATCAACAGAACTGCGACTGGATCTACCTTGCCACCGACGAACAGGTCGTCGTGGACGCGATGGTGAAGTCGTACGGCCGCCGCGTCATCAAGTACCCGGCGGCCGTGGCCCCCGCCGGCGTCCTGAACGCCGTCCACAACCTGAACTGGAACCGCGACCCCGAGTTCAAGCACAGCCTGGGACGCGACGTGCTGATCGACGCGCTGGCGCTGTCGAGAACGGCTCACGCGCTGCTGATGAGCAGCAACGTCTCGTTGCTCAGCCTGTTTCTCCGGAACGACTTTCACTACGAGTTCATCGACGCGACGTTCGACTACAGCGAGGGGTTCCGGGCGCGCCTGCGCGGGCTGCCGTATCAGCTCGTTCTCGAGCCGTCGAAGACGAAGTACTGGATACGCAATCTCTTCGGGTGGGTCGGGACGCCATCACCTGCGGCGCCCGCCACATGGCGCGGATCTCCGACCTTCTAGCGGACGCCTGTGCTACCTTCCTGTCGGATCAAGAGGACCCAATGAAGCTCAGACTGACGCTCGTGTTGACGATGGCCCTGACGTCGGTAGTTGGCGCGGGGATGGTGGTCGCGATGCAGGCTGGCGCGCAGCGGGTGGCGCGGTCGCGGCCGCAGGGCCCGTGCGATATCTACGCCGCCGCCGGTGATCCGTGCGTGGCCGCGCACAGCACGACGCGCGCGCTCTACGCCGCCTACAACGGCTTCCTCTACCAGGTGCTGCGCCAGTCTGATGGCCGCACGCTCGACATCGGCGTCGTCTCAGGCGGCGGATACGCCAACGCCGCTGCGCAAGACTTGTTCTGCGCCAACACGTATTGCTTCATCTCGAAGATCTACGACCAGTCGCCCAAGCACAACGACCTGACGCAGGCGCCGCGCGGTGGATTCAGCGGCCCCGCGATGGGCGGCTTCAACAACCTGCCGATCGCCGACATGGCGCCGGTCACCGTTATGGGCCACAAGGTCTACGGCGTCTTCATCGAGCCGGGCATGGGCCTCAGGAACGACGACCCGAAGGG
>JAKALV010000313.1 GCA_021824055.1 Acidobacteriota bacterium | reverse complement strand
CGAGGCGTTGCCCGACGGCATCCGGCCGACGCTGGGTCCCGCGAGCACGCCCATGGGCGAGGTGTTTCAGTATCTGGTCGAGTCCGATTCCGTTCCGCTGATCGAGCTGAAAAATCTGCAGGAGTACTCGATCAAGCCGCTCCTGCGCACGATCCCCGGTGTCGCGGACATCAGCGTGTGGGGCGGCCTCGTTCAGCAGTTTCAGGTGGACGTCGACCCGAACCGGCTCGACGCTTATGGCCTGACGATTGACGATGTGGCCCGCGCGTTGGGCGACAACAACGCGAACTTCGGCGCCGGATATATCGAGACCCGCGGGGAGCGACTGACCGTCCGCGGGTTGGGCCGCGTGGCGAACGAGCGCGACATCGCGAACGTCGTCGTCTCCACGCGGGCGGGCGGGTTGCCCATCGTCGTCGGGGATGTGGGGCAGGTGAAGGTCGGGCCGATGCCGCGTGCAGGCGCGGTGTCCCGGGACGGCCGCGGCGAGGCGTTGTCGGGCCGCGTGATCATGTTGAAGGGCGCAAACGGCCGCGACGTGGTGCGGCAGGTGGAGGAGCGACTGGCGCTTGCGCGCGCGCTGCTGCCCGCCGGTGTGACGATCCGTCCGTTTTACAGCCAAGGCGACGTTGTCGATCACACCACGCACACGGTGTTTCGGAATCTGGCGGAGGGCGGCCTGCTGGTGGTCCTGGTGCTGTTCGTGTTCCTGCGCAACTTTCGCGCTTCCGTGATCACGGCGTCGGTGATTCCACTGGCGCTGCTCGTCGCGTTCGTGGCGATGAAGCGGTTCGGCGTGTCGGCCAACCTCATGAGTCTCGGCGCGCTGGATTTCGGCCTGCTCGTGGACGCGTCGGTCGTCATGGTCGAGAACTTCGTGCGGCGGATCGAGCGCGCCGGTCCTGAGGGCATGCGCGACCCGCGTTCCCTGTGCCGGGAGGCGGCTGTCGAGGTCGGGCGTCCCATCGTCTTCGGTGTCTGCATCATCGTGGCGGTCTATGTGCCGATCTTCTCGCTGCAGGGGCTGGAGGGACGGATGTTCGCGCCGATGGCGTTCACCGTGTGCGTCGCGGTGCTGGGCTCGCTGCTGTTGGCGCTCACCTACGTGCCCGTGCTGTCGTCCCTGGTGTTGCGGCACGCCGCCGCGCGGCCGTCGCGCTGGTTCGATGCCGTTCGACGGGCGTACGAGAGGCAATTGGACCGGGCCCTGGCCCATCGCGCGATCGTCGTCGCGGGCGCCGTGATCGCGCTCGCCGTCGCGCTGGCCTCGGTTCCGTTTCTCGGCACCGAGTTCATGCCCAGGCTCGACGAGGGCGCCCTGCTCGTCGAGACGCGACGGCTGCCGAGCGCGTCGCTGGCGGAAGGCATGGCGATCTCGAAGGACATGGAACAGGCGCTGCTGCGATTGCCGGAAGTGCAGACGGTGGTGACCAACATGGGGCGGCCGGAACTGTCGACCGAGACGATGGGGCTGTATGCGGCGGATGTGTACGTCAACTTCAAACCCGGCCGCGCGCCCGGGGCCGATGGCATCGAGGCGTTCATCGAACGAGCGGATGGCGCGCTGAAGGACATCCCCGGGCTCGGGTACAGTTTTTCGGCGCCAATGGCGATGCGGCTCGATGAAGCGATCTCGGGCGTGCGGACCGAGCTCGGCGTGAAGGTCTTCGGCGACAGCCTGCCCGTGCTGGAGGGAAAGGCCGAGGAAATCCGCGGCGTCATTGCCGCGATTCCAGGCGCGGCCGATGTGTCCGTCGATGTGAGCGCCGGCGCGATGCAGTTGGAAGTGGCGATCGACCGGTCCGCGCTGGCGCGGCTGGGCCTTGACGTGGGCGACGTGCGTCGCGCCCTCGAGACCGGCGTCGGCGGCCGCACCGTCACCGAGGTGATCGACGGCCGCAAGCGTGTGCCGGTGGTCGTGCGGCTGGCGGACGCGTACCGCTCGACACCGGAGGCGATCGGCGCCTTGCGGTTGACCGCGCCGTCCGGCGCGCGGGTCGCCGTGTCGGACGTGGCGGCGGTGACGGTGGTGGAAGGCCCTGAGCAGATCAACCACGAGAACGGCGAGCGCATGGTCATCGTGCAGAGCAATGTGCGCGGCCGGGACTTGGGCGGTTTCGCGGCCGATGTGCAGCGGGAGGTGAGCCGGCGCGTCGCGTTGCCGGCGGGCTACTACGTGACCTACGGCGGGCAGTTCGAGAACCAGCAGCGCGCCATGCGGAGGCTCGCGTTGATCGTGCCGGCGGTACTGCTGGTGATCGTCGGTTTCCTGTACGCGACCTTCGGCAGCGCCCGGCAGGCCGTTCTCGTGATGCTGAACGTGCCGTTTGCGCTCGTGGGTGGCGTGGCCGCGCTCTGGTTGCGCGGCCTGCATCTCAACCTCAGCGCGTCGATCGGGTTCATCGCGCTCTTCGGCGTCGCGGTGCTGAATGGCGTCGTGCTGCTCGCGTACATCAACCAACTCCGCGCAGAGGGCCGGTCGCTGGCCGACGCGGTGCGGACGGGCGCGGCCGTGCGGTTGCGGCCGGTGCTGATGACGGCGCTGGTCGCCGGCTTCGGATTCGTGCCGATGGCGCTCTCGACGAGCCAGGGCGCGGAAGTGCAGCGGCCGCTTGCCACCGTCGTGATCGGCGGTCTCGTGACGTCGACGTGGCTCACGCTGGTGGTGGTGCCGGTGTTGTACGCGTGGATGGAGGAGCGGCACGCGCGCCGCCGCGGCGGCGGATCAGCGGTTCACGGGATGTGACGCGGCGGTTCTCGCCGCCGCGCGTCGCATGCTGAAGTTCATCGCGAGCGACAGGACGAGTGACATGGTGGCCGCTTCAAAGAAGTGGCCAAACCCGGACGCGCCGGCAATGATCACCAGCGCCAGCAGTTGCCACGAGACACGCTTGCGGCGGAGCGCGCGCCACGCTTCGCTGGCTGCCGGCCATACGCCGCACACGACCGCTCCGCCAAGCAAGAACCGCGGAACGAGCGGTGACGTGTCGAAGTGACTGCCGATGTCCTCGATGCGGATCCGGTGCGCGTCAGCGATTGACGCCTCAAGAAACGCGCCCACAACCAAGAGGCCCAGACACGTGATCGTCCACGCCAAGTAGGGGAGGGACATGAACCAGGGGACCCGCATTCGGTTACGGCGCTTCGGCATCGACCGTCCTCGGTTCCTTCGACGAATACGCGAGCAGTCGCAACGAATTGGCCACCACGACCATGGTACTGCTTTCGTGCACGAGCACCGTCGCGCCGATCCCCGCCCACCCTCCCAGCGTCGCGGCGATGAGGACAACGATCACGGCCATGGCGATCACCAGGTTCTGCGTGATGACGCGGGCCGCCTGGCGAGACAAACCGATCGCGAACGGCAGGGTGCCCAGGTCGTCGCCCATGAGCACCACGTCGGCTGTCTCCAGCGCGACGGCGGTGCCCGCACCGCCCATGGCGATGCCGACGGTGGCCTGCGCGAGCGCCGGCGCGTCATTGACGCCGTCGCCGACCATCGCCAGTCGCTCGAACTCGGCCATGAGCGCCTGAATGGCGGTGACCTTGTCCTCCGGCATCAGATCGGCGCGTACCTCGTCGACGCCAAGCGCACGTCCCACGGCGTTGGCCACGCCATGGTTGTCGCCGGTGAGCATGATCAGTGGGCGGATGGACAGGGCGCGCAGTTGCTGCAGAACGCCGCGCGCGCCCGGTCGAGGTTGATCCGCAAGACCAATGGCGCCGAGCCAACGTGCCCCGTGCCGGACGATCATCACACTGCGTCCGGACACCTGCAAACGCGCCACTGCAGCCTCGACCGCCGCCGGGATGGGTAGCTGTCGTTCGGACCACAGCCGCGTGCTGCCGATCTCAACTGTCTCGCCGTCGATCCGGGCG
>JAKALV010000312.1 GCA_021824055.1 Acidobacteriota bacterium | reverse complement strand
CTTGCCGTGCACTTCGTGCTCAACGAACTCGAGCGAACCGTCGCCCGACGCGTTGTCCACGACAATCACTTCGAACGGCCGGTACGTGAGGCCCCGCAAGCTCAGCAGGCAGCCGACGGTATCTTCCTTGGCCCGGAAGTTGAGCACGACGATGTAGACCTTCGGTGCTGCGTCTGGCACGGCGTTCGCGAAAGAGTCTGAGTGGGCGATGGCCGAGTATGCGACGGCGTCGCGCGGTGGGCAACCGGTCCGTCGCCCGCTCTGCGCGGGGCGCGCGTGACGGGGGGCTACTCTCGCGCAATTCTCGGGCCTGACTGGCGCGCTTCGCGCGCCTCTATTGGGCCCTTATATGTCGAGAATTGGCTATGTTCGTCGCACTTCGGCGAAGCGCGAGCCCGATTGGCCCTTGGTCGTTCGAGACCGTACTGGAGCACGGGCCGCGCGTTCGCTCACCGACCCTCGAGAGCCCGGACGGTTGCCCGGTGCCCACCCGCGCGGTGGAGCCCGCATGAATAAGGACGGGCGTGGGAGTGGTCCTCGCGCGGGAGTGCGGATGTTCGTCGGCATTGATGTGGCCAAGGCGGAAGTAGTGGTCGCCGTGTCCCCGAGCGGCGAAACGTGGACGAGTGCGACGACGGCCGCAGGGTTGCGCGCGCTGGCCAAGCGGCTGCGGCGCCTCGCCCCCGAGCTGATCGTGCTGGAGCCGAGCGGGGGCTACGAACTGCCGGTGCTCGAGGCGCTGCTGGAGGCCGAGCTGCGCGTGAGCCTGGTGCTCCCCGAGCGGGTGCGCGACTATGCGCGTTCGCAAGGCCAGCGCGCGAAAACGGACGCGTTGGATGCCCGGGTCCTCGCGCAGTACGCGGCGCAGTTGCAGGCGCCGCGCCGCGCGGTGCTGGTGCCGGCGCAGCGCGCGCTGGTGCGGTTGGTCCTGCGCCGCCAGCAGATCGATGGCATGCTGGCCGCCGAGCGCCAGCGGCTCGATCAGGACTCGCTCTATCGCGACTCGCCGATTCGCGCGGACATTGAAGAGACCATCGCGTATCTCGAAGCGAAGCTGCAGGACCTCGACCGCGATCTGACCGCGACGATCGCGGCCGAGCCGACGTGGGCGGCGACGGCGGCGCTGCTGCGCTCGGTGCCCGGCGTGGGGCCCGTCACCGCCGCCACGCTGCTCGCGTGTGTGCCCGAGCTGGGCACGCTCTCGCGCCACCAGATCGCCGCGCTCATTGGCGTGGCCCCGATGGCCCGCGAGAGCGGCCGCTGGAAGGGGCAGCGCCGCATCACGGGCGGCCGCGCGATGGTGCGCAAGGTGCTCTACATGGCCGCCCTCGTGGCCAGCCGCTTCAATCCGCCGCTCCGGGCGTTCTACGAACGTCTCCGCGCGCACGGCAAGAACGCCAAGCAGGCGCTCACCGCCTGCATGCGCAAACTCCTCGTGCTCCTCAACGCCCTGCTCAAGACGCAGCAGCCGTGGCACTGCCCGGCGCTCACCACCGCCTAACGCACCCCTTCAACAAGACGGTTGCTCCAGTATGCGCGAGAATAGCCCCCCGTCACGCGCGCTTCCGGCTCGGGCTTGCTCGACTCGCCGCACTCCGGCGACTAGCCGGCGGACGCCCCGGACTTTCGGTTGATCCGATTCGCGGCTTTCGGCTTGCGTGCTCGCGGTCGCTTCGCGCGCGTCTGTGCCGTCTCGAGCCAGGCGCGCAGCGCCTCGTTCATCCGCGTCTGCCAACCACGGCCCGTCGCGCGGAATCCGGCGAGTACGTCTCTGTCCACGCGCAGTGACACCGCGTCCTTGCAGCCGGAGCCGGTCGGGCGTCCGCGCAGACGCTTGAGCTCGGCGCGCATGAGGCCGGAGAAGTCAGGTGCGTCGGGGTCCGTGAGATCGGGCTCGTGCGCGCGAACCCACGCCCAGTCCGAGAGCGAATTGCCAGCGGCTGACCGCGCCACGAGTTTCTTACTCGTCACGCTGACCGACTTCTTGGAGGTAGTCACCGTACTTCTCACGTTCTCCTCTGCTGGCGTGTCGAAAGCTGATACACCGTACCGCGTCGTCCCGAAGCACATAGACCAGAACAAGTACCGCTTGCACTTCAGGTACAAGCGCAATCGCCATTCGACGCTGCTCGCCCTCCACCCGCCACGACGGCAGGTCCCAGCAAACCGGGTTTTCGAAAACGCGCCACGCGTCTTCGAAATCCAGCGCGTGCTTGGCAGCGTTTCGTAGGCGCTTGTCGGGATCCCAGTCGTAGCGACGCGGCGTCGGCATTTAACGTATACACGTTTAATCTGCGGCGCAAGGTGTCGCCCAATCGTGCGAACCCACAGGCCGCGGCTCGCTCGAAGCTGTTGGCTGCGTGACGCGTTCATGTCACCATTCGAGCGCGGCGCTCATCCGCATATTCCCCGGGGGAGCACGTAGTAGTGAAAAAGGCCGGCGTCTCCGCACGCGGCTGGCCTTTTTCACCACGGAGTGGCACACGGAGAAAACGGAGGGCAAGGGGTGCCGTTGTCGTCCTTTGTGACCTGGGGTTTTCTCGCGACACCACCATGAAAATTCAGCACGCCGCACTGAGATTTCCTTCGGTAGCGCCGCCCCTCCTCCGACAGGTCGCGGAAACGCTGGCCCTCCTGGCGATGCGCTGAAACGGTTGCCACCGCCTTCAAACGGTGATGATCGGCAGGCAGGTGCGTTGCATCCTGCACGCGTCGCCCATCTGGTGGACGCCAGCGATTGCGGTGATATACCCAAACAGGTATATTTCGCATGCGAGGATTGCGAATGCGGACTGTTACTGAGGTGCGCGACGTAGATGACGGGCGAGCGTATCGCATGATGTACACGACGGTGTTTCCGGAGGCTATCTACGTGTTGTGTGCCTTTGAGAAGAAATCCACGCATGGCATCGGTACACCCGAGCGATGGCTCCACCTGGTGGAGAAGCGCTGGCGCGATGCCCGGACCATTCACGAGTCGGCGGTGCGCGGATGAACCGTCCCACGCAACTCCCCTTCTTCGAACGCGGCAGTGACAACGTCTTTCGGGACCTTGGGTTCGAGCATCCGGACGACGAGTTGGCCAAGGCGGAACTGACCGTGCAGATCGGCGACCTGGTCGCAGCGCGGAAACTTCGCCAAGTTGACGCGGCGTACCTCCTCGGTATTCCGCAGTCGAAGGTCTCTCGGCTCTTGCGTGGGCACACCGAGGGCTTCTCGACCGGTCGACTCATGAGTCTGCTTACCCGACTCGGGCAGGATGTGGACATTGTCGTCCGGCCACGCCGTGCGCGAAGTCGCCGGCCGCACGTGCGGGTGGTGGTTGCTCGTCCTCAGTGACATAAATACGATGACGCATTCTGTCGTCGGGGGTCACTCGCGCGAGATCTTCCGGGTGACCGGCGTGACGTTGCGCCACGGTGTATCGTTATTGACAGGGTATGGACTTCTGCACTGTCTTCACCGAGTTGGATGCCGCGTCGTCGGCCGGCGTGATCACACGCTATGCCGTTGGAGGCGCCGTCGCGGCGACGTTCTATATCGAACCGGCGGCGACCGAGGATATCGACGTCTTCGTGGTCCTCGATCCGCCCCCGGGCAGGCTCATCGTCACCCTCGATGTCGTGTTCGCGTTCCTGGCTGCTCGCGGCGCTCGAGTAGAAGGTGAGCACCTTGTCATCGGCAGTTGGCCTGTGCAGTTTCTTCCTGCGACATCGCCCCTTGAGCACGACGCACTGAATGAGGCTCGATCGGTGGACGTGGAGGGCCAGCCGGTGCGAGTGCTTTCCGCGGAGCATCTCGCCGCCATCGCGCTTGCCACATCTCGTCCGAAGGACAAGGTCCGGCTTCAGCAGTTTCTCGAATGGAAAGGGTTCGATCGCCAGCGGTT
>JAKALV010000311.1 GCA_021824055.1 Acidobacteriota bacterium | reverse complement strand
TCAGCTTTTCATCCGGATACGACGCATTGCGCCACGCGTTGTCGATCGCCCACGCGACACCAAGAACGGCGATCACCGCCGCCAGCCAGCGAAGTGCTCGAAGATATCTCAAGGCGTCGATTGGATCACACCAACCTTAAGAAAAGCTGAAGTCAGCGCGCGCCGTCGCGGAAGATGCTCTTCGGCACCCGCACGTGCACACCGAGGGCCGGTTCACCGGGCCTCGCGCGGTCGACCAGCTGCGTCACCGCCACATTGCCGGCAATGCTGATGAGCTGGTACGCCTGATGTTTGGTGAGGTGCTTTGTGGCGGCAAGATAGTCGACCATCTCCTGAATCGCGGCCGTAGTGGCCACGCCGAGATCGGCGTCGGTGGCCATCGAGATGTAGTCGGTGGGGGTTTCGGCGCGCGGCCAGGTGAGCGCCATGCCTTTGCGCACGGTCAACTGAATCTTCCCGCGCAACGAGGTCTCGATGGCGGTCTGATCCACTTCGCCGTCGCCCTGGGCCGCGTGGCCGTCGCCGATTTCAAACAGCGCGCCGGGCACGAAGACGGGAATGAAAAGCGTGGAGCCCGCGACCAGCTCCTTGTTGTCCAGGTTACCGGCGTGCTTGCCGGGCGGCGTGCTGCTGACGCGGCCGAGCGCCGGCGCCACACCCATGCTGCCGAAGAAGGGTCTCAGCGGAATGACGATGCCCGGCATGAACTCGGCGGTCATCGTTGCGCGGTCGAGCGGGATGATCTTCGTGCCCGCGGCGCGATCGCAATTCGACGGCACGTATCCACTGCAGCCGTTATAGCCGTAGTCGATCGGCAAGTCGATCGAGAGAATCTTGACCTCGAGCGCGTCACCGGGCTCCGCCCCTTCCACGTAGATCGGACCGGTGAGGATGTGTCCGCCGGGGCCGCGCCGGGCGTCGCCGCGCGGCAGCGCCGCTTCCACGGCTTTCAGCGATGCCTGGATCTTGTCGTCCGGCACGCCCGCCCGAGTGAGTCCCGCGGGCGTGTTGGTGAGCAGCGTGTCGACATCGACGATGTCCCCGGACGCCACGCGGAGCGCCGGCTTGGCATCGGACCAGTAATAGCCGTAGGCTACGGTTTCCGCCGTAGCTTCGAGTCGATGCGTCTTTGGTCCGCCGGTTTGGGCCGAGAGACCGGCCACGACGAGGCTTGCGCAGAGAAGCGACGCGGCAGTGCGATTCATGCCCAACAGTGTAACCGGCGGGACCCTCGGGAACGCCGCCGACATCATAGGATTTGAGGACTCATGAGCGATACGAAAAGCAAGGTCGAGAAGACCGACGCCGAGTGGCGCGCCGAGCTGACTGAGGACCAGTACCGGATCCTGCGCTGCCACGGCACCGAGCGGGCGGGCACGAGCCCGCTGAACGATGAGAAGCGCCGCGGCATCTTCAAGTGCGCGGCGTGCGGCACCGAACTGTTCGCCTCCGATACCAAGTTCGAGAGCGGCACCGGCTGGCCGAGTTTCTACGCGCCTGCCGATCCCAACGCCGTCGACACCACGGAGGACCGCAGTCTCTTCATGGTGCGGACCGAAGTGCACTGCAGGAAGTGCGGCGGGCATCTCGGCCACGTGTTTGACGACGGCCCGAATCCCACGGGCCTGCGCTACTGCATCAACGGGGCATCGCTGGCGTTCGATCCGAAGGAGAGCAAGTGATGGAGCACGCCGTCTTGCACACGCCGATCGACGGCCCGTTCCCAGCCGGATTCGACAAGGCGGTGTTCGGCATGGGGTGCTTTTGGGGCGCGGAGCGCAAGTTCTGGCAGTTACCCGGCGTGTACACGACCGCGGTCGGCTACGCGGGCGGCGACACGCGACAGCCGACGTACCGGCAGGTGTGCTCCGGCACGACGCGGCACGCGGAAGTGGTGCTGGTCGTGTTCGATCCGTCGAAGGTCTCGTACGCGGAGTTGCTGCGGGTGTTCTGGGAGAATCACGATCCGACGCAGGGCATGCGGCAAGGCAACGACGTCGGCACGCAGTACCGCTCCGCGATCTACGTGAGCGATGACGCGCAGCGAGTGGCGGCGGAGCAGTCGCGCGATGCGTACAACGCGCGATTGAAGGCGGCCGGCTATCCCGCGATCACCACGGAGATTCGTGCGGTCCCGGAGTTCTGGTACGCCGAGGAATACCACCAGCAGTACTTGCACAAGAATCCCGACGGCTACTGCGGGATCGGCGGAACGGGAGTGACGTGTTCGGCCTGATTCAGTGCTTGTGATTGAGTTCTCCGGCCTGTACTGACAGCGTCAACCGGTTCTTCGCCGGCGGCAGCGGGCAGGTGGCAAACTCCGTGAACGCGCACGGCGGGTTCATGGCTTTGTTGAAATCAAGGTCTACGCGGCCGTTCTTCGGCAGCGGCGTGTACAGATAGCGGCCGGCGCCGTAGGTCGTCCTGTTGCTCGTGCCGTCCTTGAAGATGAAGAACAGCTCGTCCGCATCGTCGGACTCGAGCAGGGCTTCGAGGCGGTATTCCTTGCCGCCGACCGAGAAGACGACGGCGCCGGGGTTCTTCATCTCGATCGTTTCACCGAGCACGTTCTGAATCTTGATCCGCGGCTGGTTGGCCGGATGCGGCACGAAGCGCGCGTCGATCCGCCACTTGGGGTCGATCGGCATCCAGCTCAGGCCTTTGAAGGCCACGAGGTTGGGCGCCTTCGCGTCCCACACGCGCAGGGCCATGCGCGCGCCGCGCTTGATCAGCACCATCGTCAGCCCACCGATCTTGAGCCCATCGGCGGCCGCGACGCCGGGTTTCATGTCGAGCTCGTAGACCTGCTTGCCTTTGACGAACGCGTCGAGCCCCGTGGAAATACGCAGGTGGATCTTGTCTCCCGTCACCGTTAGCGTTCCGAGACGCCCCGGCGCCGACGGGCCCGTCAGCCGGATGCCGCTGATCGCGTCGCTGCCGACGACGACCTCGCCTTGCGAGATCCAGTGCAGCCCGACGAGGGCCGCCCAGCCGGTGGGCCCGGCGATTTCGGCGGCGCGATCCGCCCGGAACTTCTCGATACCCGCACGGTAGGCGGGTGCCTGGAATGTGAACGCGAGCAGGAGCGGCAGCATCAGCAGTTTCATAGGTCGCCTCGGAGATTAGAACTCGATCAGGATACCGATAGACGGGAGCCAGGGAATCGGTTTTTCAGTCCAGCTCGACGCCAGGAACGTCCGACCGTTGATCGAGCCCTCCGAGGCGCCCAAATTGCGGCGTCCGGTGAGGTAGCGCGCAGCGGATCGTCGGTGGCGACGCTGCGCGGGCGCGAACGGCACACTCATCCCGCGACGAGATCCTGCAACGCGGCTGTGGCCTCACCGTCGCGGGCGTCGCCGCCGCGCGGGTCGGCACTGCGGTCCGCGGTCTTCTCCGGTGGATCTGAAAAGTCGCCGCCGGCGATGAGCTGATCGGTCACATAGTCCAGCGCGCCGTCGTCATCACGGGCCAGCAGCGCCTCGAGCGGCGAGCGCGCCACCGCGCCGGATTCGCGCGTCTGCATGGACGGCCAGGATCCATCCGGGCGCTGCGGCGCGTAGCGACACCAGAAGCCGACGTGCCAGCGGAGGAACTCGCGTAGACGCTGGCGCGCGTAGTCGTCGAGTTCCGTCTGATCGGGCCGGCGCCAGTGTTCGGCCGAGAGACGCACGTACTCGCGATAGATCGCCACGCGCTCTTGCGCGGTGATGTCCCAGTAGCCTGACGCCGCCTCACGGAAGATCCAGGGCTTGATGAGCGCGCCTCGCGCCACCATCACGCCTACACAGCCGGAGGTGGCGAGCCGTTCGGTGATCTCGTGCGGATAGAGCAGATCGCCGTTGCCGACGACGGGGATCGGCACGGCGGCGGCGATCGCCGCGATCGCATCCCATTCCGCCGGATGGCGATAGCGCGCCTCG